>JAYVOS010000270.1:0-22431 GCA_043757775.1 Chloracidobacterium sp.
ATTACGACGCGATCGACAGCTATATGTCATACCTTTGCGTGCCGGCACCGCAGACGGCGTTCAAGCAGATACGCAAGCTCGAACCGGGACATTGGCTGCTCTGGAAAAGCGGTGAAATTAAAACACAACGTTATTGGCTGCCCGATTTTTCCAAAAAGATCAAGATCTCTGAACAGGATGCTATCGAGGAAACGACACGTATTCTCCGCGATGCCACTAAGATGCGCCTGATCTCCGAGGTTCCGCTGGGAGCTTTCCTTTCCGGCGGCGTTGATTCGTCGATAATTGTGGCTCTGATGGCACAGGAAAGCTCCGAACCGGTCAAGACATTCTCGATCGGATTCGACGAACAAGATTTCAGTGAACTCAAATACGCTAAACGCGTGGCCGAGCACGTCGGTGCCGAATACAACGAATTTATTGTCCGCCCAAACGCAATGGAGATCCTGCCCACGCTCATTGAGCATTACGGCGAGCCTTATGCAGACTCGTCCGCGATCCCGACATATTATGTTTCAAAAGAAACGCGGCAGCATGTCACAGTAGCTCTCAACGGTGACGGCGGCGACGAAAGTTTTGGCGGCTACGAACGGTATTTGGCAATGCATCTTGCTGAAACCTACCAAAGATTTCCGCGTTTTCTGCGTAACGCTTTTATCGAAGCCCCGGTCGGACTGCTGCCTTCGTCCGAAATGAAAAAGACTCGCATACGTGACATGCAGCGTTTCATAATGGCCGCAAATCTGCCCCGCAATGAGCGCTACTATTACTGGATGTCCACTATAAAAGACCGTCTAAAAGATGAGCTCTATACCGACGAGTTCAAACGCAGGACAAGCGGAAACAACCCTTACCGATTTCTCGAACAATGGTATGAAAAGGCCAAAGGTACTGGACTGTTAGACGCAACTTTACTCGCCGACCAGATGACTTATCTGCCAAATGACCTGCTCGTTAAGGTAGATATCGCGTCAATGGCAAATTCACTTGAGGCTCGCTCACCATTTCTCGATCACAAGGTTATCGAATTTGCTGCAAGTCTGCCTGAAAACCTCAAAATGAAGCGTTTTCAGACTAAGTATTTACTCAAAAAAGTTGCCGCCAATTTGGTTCCAAGAGACGTGATTTACCGCCGCAAAATGGGCTTTGGCGTACCTATAGGGAAATGGTTTCGTGGCCAAATGAAGGATTTTGTCAACGAAGTGCTCCTTTCGGAAAAGGCTCTAAACCGCGGAATAACAAACCCTGATATTGTTCGCCGATATATCCACCAACACCAGACTGGCGAACTCGACCACACATATCAGATATGGGGTCTATTGATGCTCGAACTCTGGTTTCAGCGCTTTATCGACCGTTAAATAAATGCTCCGTAAAATGTGATAATATCGCAAACAACTTGGTGACCGGCAGCGATCATCCCGCACGATCGTAATATCTGCCGCCGCTCGCTTCGACAGACGCGAGGCGCGACAGGTCAGCCGGTCACCATTTTTTATTGCCGGATGAAAATATTTCAGATCATTGCACGACTAAATGTAGGAGGTCCCGCCCGTCAGATCATTTGGCTCACGCAGAAGTTTCAAAATGCCGAATTTAACAGCGTTTTGATAGCCGGAACTGTTCCTGACGGCGAAGAAGACATGAGCTATCTCACCGCTGCGCACGGCGTCAAACCAATTTTTATTCCCGAATTGAGCCGCGAACTTTCCGCGAAAGACATCGTTTCGCTTTTCAAGATCTACCGCGAAATTCGCCGTCAAAACCCGGACATTATCCACACACACACAGCAAAAGCAGGAACGGTCGGCCGCATCGCAGCCTTCATGTATCGATGGCTTACATTGCGAACACTGATCGGGAAACCGAGGCCGGTCAAAATCATTCACACATTTCACGGTCACGTTTTTCACAGCTATTACGGTGCGTTTAAAACACGGATATTTATCACGATCGAGCGTATTTTGGCTCTGCTTGCCACCCACAAGATCATCGTAATCACTGACCAACAGTATCGAGAAATACACGAGCATTTCGGAGTCGGGTCCGCCGGACAATTTGCGATCGTCCCGCTCGGCATCGATCTTTCCGTTTACGATCAAAATGACAATAAACGGAGCATTCTCAGAAATGAGGTCGGGGCGAATAAGAGCGATATTGTTGTCGGTTTTGTGGGAAGACTTACAGAAATAAAGAATATCCCGCTATTGCTCGAAACCGCAGCTAAATATAAAGATCTCGCCGACACCGACAAGCCTCAGATCAAATTCGCGATCATCGGCGATGGCAATTTACGGGAATCGCTTGAGGCTCAGGCCAAGACCCTCAGGCTTAATAATATCGTTCATTTCCTCGGCAATCGTGAAGATATCGTGAGCATACTCGCAGGGACAGACATTGTCGCTCTCACTTCAAATAACGAGGGCACGCCGCTCTCGCTTATCGAAGCAATGGCCGCCGGAAAACCTGTGATATCGACCGCCGTTGGCGGCGTGGTAGATCTTTTGGGCAATATAGTTGACCCCTTTGACGGGTTTACCGTCTGCGAACGCGGCGTTGCGGTCGAACCCGACAACCCTGAGCATTTCATCAACGGGTTGATTTATTTGGCGAAAAATGAAAAATTACAAGAAAGCTGTGCGATCAACGGAAAGCGATTTGTGACTGAAAAATACTCGGTGAGCCGTCTTGAAACTGACATAATTGAGCTATATCGTGACCTGGTTAAAAATGATTGAGCTGATGAAAAACCCATTTGTCGTAACCGGCGTGAGCTTGACACTCGGACTGCTAATGACGCTTGCGGTCCGAAGCTTTGCATCAAAATTTGGCTTTGTAGCAAAACCAAAGAGCGACCGGTGGCACAAACGCCCGACTGCGATGCTCGGCGGCGTGGGGATATTTATCACGACCGTCGTGATCTATTTTTTGATCGTCCCTGTTACACATGATTCGCTTGTTGTTCTAGGCGGCAGCTCCTTTCTTTTTCTAGTTGGTTTAATAGATGACATTGTCACCGTCAGGCCGTATCAAAAATTGATCGGACAACTGGTCGGTGCAGGAATACTTATTCTCTTTGGGCTGAAACTCCCCATCACCGGATTTGAGATCATCGACATCTGGATCACCGTTTTTTGGGTCGTCGGCATCACTAATGCCATTAATCTTCTAGACAATATGGACGGCCTCGCTGCTGGTATTTCGGCGATCGCTGCGATCTCTCTGGCAGTAAATTTTGCCGCGAATGGAAACACAAATGAGGTTTTGTTCATTACTGCCTTTGTCGGGGCATTGCTCGGGTTTCTGGTGCTGAATTCCAATCCGGCATCGATCTTTATGGGTGATTGCGGCTCGATGTTTGTTGGATTTTTTCTTTCGGGTTCTGTTTTGCTCAATCAGGTCGGCGGACGTTCGCGAGGGATCGTAGCTATTTTAGCGGTTCCCGTTCTGGTGCTTTTCGTTCCAATTTTCGACACTACTTTTGTTACGGTTTTGCGAAAACTGCGCGGGCAACCCGCGTCACAAGGCGGTCGTGACCATACCTCTCACCGTCTCGTCGCACTCGGCCTGTCCGAACGCTCGGCCGTCTGGATGCTATATGCATTTGCCATCACCGCCGGAACACTTGCGTGGCTTGTCGGTCGTCTGCAAAGCACGCAGAGCATGGCTCTCATAGTACTGTTTACGATCATCCTCGTTATTATTGGCGTCTATCTTTCCAAGGCCAAAGCCTATGACGACCGCGAAGACGACCAGGCCGTCAGTGAAAATGCGATGTATGCATTTCTCGTCAATGTCTCGCACAAACGCCGTATTTTTGAGGTCTTTTTGGATGGATTTCTAATTACGCTGGCATATTACGGTGCGTTCGTTTTGCTTTTCGGGTCGTTTGAGCAGACAGCAAATTGGGATCTGTTTTTAAAAACACTGCCTCTGCTCGTGCTTATTAAGCTTGCCTCTTTTCTGATAGTTGGTGTTTATCGCGGCCTGTGGCGATACACTAGCGTCGGCGATCTGATCACTTTTGTTAAGGGTGTCGCTCTCGGCTCCGGCCTAAGTGTATTGGCAATACTGCTACTTTATCGATTCGAATATTTCTCGCGTAAGGTATTCATCGTTGACGCATTATTACTCCTGTTAGCGGTATTCGGTAGCCGAATGGCATTCCGTCTGATACGCCAAATACTGCCCGGCAATACATCAACCGAGGGTCGCAATGTTTTGATCTACGGTGCCGGCGACGGAGGCGAGATGGTGCTTCGTGAGTTGAATAATAATCCCGATTGGGAATATAAAGCCGTCGGCTTTATCGACGATGACCCGCTTAAAGCCGGAAAAGTTATGAACGGCCTTACCGTTTTTGACGGTAAAAGCCATCTTACTGACATTTGCGCACAAAAAGACATCACCGAGATACTGATCTCGGTTCGCAACATTGAGCCGGAAAGGCTCAAACATATTCGAGAGGATTGCCGCAAAGCAAATGTCACGCTCAAAAGAGTTCAAATAAAGATCGAGCCGGTCGATTTTGGATAGTACACAATAAATTGTCTTTGAAAATCATCAAATTTGAGCCAAGATTTGCGCACATAGTTTTTATTGTGGCGGCGATACTCTGCGTAGTCATCGCATGGTCGTTTGCGAAATGGAACTTTGCAAATGCCAGTTCGATGCGTATCGACACGACCAGACCCGAATCCAAGATAATCGTCGATTGGTTGATAAACGCCGCCCCCGACGATCCGCAACCGCATTACGCCGCAGCTTTTTTGTACGAAGCGACCTTTGATCCGGACGACCTGACACGTTCCCTGACCGAGTATGAGACCGCAACGGCACTCTCGCCAAATAATTATGTTTGGTGGCTAAATCTGGGCAAGGCACGCGACCGCAGCGGTGATGAGAGCGGGGCAGAGTCCGCATTTCGAAAGTCGCTCGAACTCGCCCCAACCTACGCCGCAGTGCAATGGGCTTATGGAAATTCGCTGATCCGGCACGGCAAAACTGACCAAGGCTTTACCCTGATGGCAAAAGCCGCCGCCGCCGATCCGCAATATGCCGGTCCTGCCGCATCTATCGCGATGCAATTATTTGATGGCAATATCAGCGAGGTAAGGCGGGCACTGGGCGATTCGCCGGATACAAATGTCGCCATCGCCAATAATCTTGTAAACCAAAAACTTTATAATGAGGCGTACGAAGCGTGGTCAAAACTTACCCCGGACGACAAGCGAATAAAATTTAAGGAAACCGGCCAACGGCTCCAAACACTATTTACCGATGCTAAAAACTTTCGGCTTGCGGCTCTTGTCAAAGGCGACCTTTTGACCGATGGCGGTGAAAGGCCCGTCATTGGCCAGATCAGCAACGGCGGATTTGAAAGCGGCGTTAAGCTCCGGGATGCAGGCATATTCGAATGGCAGATCAGCGAGGGATCCGACCCACAGATCGGCCTTAGCGAAGGCATCAAGCGTTCTGGGAATTACAGCTTTTGGATGACGTTTAATACTTTCGAAGCCGCGTCTTTTCGTAGTGTTTCTCAAATAGTGGCTGTAGTGCCCGGTGCAGCATACGAGTTTACCGTCATGTATCGGGCCGATTTAAAAACGAAGGCGGCGTTCAGATGGGAGATCGCCGATGCCTCGACCTCCGCAAGGATAGCAGCAACAGAGCCGCTCGCACTCGCAGGAGATTGGACGACGCTTAAGGTAAACTTTACTGCTCCGGCAAATAGCGACGGCGTTTTCATCCGATTTGTCCGCGAAGGCTGCGGCAGCGGAGCCTGTCCAGTTACAGGCAAAGTCACATTTGACGATCTATCTCTCAGGCAACTTTAATGACCGAAGATAAAAAACAGTTGGTAGGGATCGAAGACGTGATGATCGGCACTAAGTCGTCACGTCTTAGCTCGGTCATCTTTTTTCTATTGTGTTTCGTCCCGGTATTTTCGACCATCCTATATGGCGCCGTCGATAGCATGACGTGGATTTTTATCTCGCTGTTTTGGTCGGCAATCGTTTTATTGTGGCTTGCCGAGGCATGGCGTGCGAAAGGTCTGATTTTCAACCCAAGTTCGCTGCAGCTGCCTATTATTGGGTTGATAGTGGTCGGGCTCGTCCAGCTATTATCACTCGGCCCCGGCTTATCCGGCGATCTGCTCAATGTTCCATATTCCCATTCGCTGACGCTTGACCCGCTTGCGACCAGATTTTTTCTGATGCATCTAGTCGTTTATGTCGTCTTTTTTGCCGCTTGTCTGACGTTTATCAACACCGAAACGCGGCTCAAAAAGGTCGTTTTGCTCGTGATAATTTTCGGCTCTGTTATGGCGTTTCTGGGCATCCTACAGCGGCTTGCCTACCCCGAGTCTATATACGGACTGCGAACCCCGACGCAAGCTATCCCTTTTGGCCCGTTTGTTAACCAACACCATTTTGCGTCATTGATGCAGATGACGGGCGGTGTCGCGTTTGCTTTCCTTTTTGGCAAAAAAACCGGCTACGATAAAAAAGTGCTGCTTGCGATAGCACTTGTAATAATGAGTGTCGCGGCTCTTATGACAGGCTCACGCGGGGGCTTGCTTGGGTTGGTCTCTGTCTTTACGTTTGTCGCATTGCTCAATTTTGTTACTCGCAGCAGATCTCATCAAAACACCTCAGAGCAGCCAAGGAATATTAAACGAACGGTACTGCTAGTTGGCGGCGGTGCGGTTGTCATCATATTGATGGTTTTTCTGGTGCTGTTTCTCGGCGGCAATGATTCGCTAATTCGTGGTGTGGGGTTATCAGAAACCACAGCGACTGACTTTTCAACCGGCCGTACTCATTTTTGGTCAGTCGCCATCAAGATATTTTTGGAACACCCGATACTCGGGGCGGGTCTCGAGGCTTTCGGCGTCGCATATACAAAACACGACACATGGAACGGCATCTTTCGCGTCGAGCAGGCACACAATGAATACCTGCAAATGCTCGCAGACGCAGGCATTGCCGGATTTGCCTGTTTGGGTGGATTTATTTATCTTTTATTCAAAAAGGGTTTGGGAACTATCACAAATGCCGAAAATAGCTTTCGCCGTAATGCCGCGATCGGTTCGTTGGCAGGTTGTTTCGGCATCTTGATCCACAGCTTTTTTGATTTTCCGCTGCGAACGCCGTCAAACGCTTTTGTCTTTCTGCTGCTCGCTGCGATCGCGACCGTCTCGATCAAAATGACCAGTGACGGTGATGCTCCGCGACGAAAGCGTCGGTCTAGCGCACCTTGACAGCGACAACTTTGCTGCCGCAGGGCACTTCAAATTTTATCTGATAAAGGCCCGCCTTAGAACTTATCGAACGCACGACAAATATTGCCCGCGACTTAACTCCGCCGATCAATTCACGCCTAATGCTGACATCTGTCGGGCTCGATATTGTCGCGGTCATGCCGGTCAATTCGCTGTCACCCTCGACACCGATGATCAACGCGATATCACCGCCGCCATTTTCAAGCGTCACGCTTTCTTCGCTCGCCGTTATCGTGCAGGGCTTGACCTCTGTCGCATCAGCAGGTTTTGCGTCGGATGAAGGGATTGTAATTACGACAGGCGGAAACAATTCCTTAGGCTTCTCATCACTCGCCTTTGGTGCTTCAGGCGTCGGAGTAGGCGTAGGCTCAGGCTTCGTTTCTGTTGTCGTTTCAGTTTTTATTTCTGGCGGCGGCGTAGGCAGCGGTTCGGTCTTAAGCTCCGGCGTCGTTTTCTGAGCGACAGTTTCAGCGACAACGGGAGGTGTTGGATCCGGCCCGACCTTGAGATCAAGCCCCTCCGTATTTCCGTTGATCTTTTTGTACAGACCGGCGATCACACTGTAGCGAAATGCATTCGGTCCACTACTTTTGTAGCATTTGATATATGCGTCTAGAGCATCAGCATCTTTGCCCGCGAGGATCAGTGCCGACCCGAGCCGCCACATGCTAGTTCGCCACCACGCACTATCTATAGGCAGTACGCCGACCGCACGTTTCAGCCTAACGACTGACTCGGTCGGATTATCCATCTCATACAGTGCCCAACCGTTTATATCTTCGATCCGTCCGCGAATTATCGCCGCGAGGGTAAGCCGTTCGACATTAGGCACCACAATATACTCGCCTTTCGCGGCAGCGATAGTCCGGCTTTCGTATAATTCGCTGGCCATCACGGCGATTGACGGGTTGGGAACATCGAGCCCGGCATCGACGTTGCCGGTAGCAGCTTTTGCAATTTCCACCACCTTAGCGAGTGCTATTTTTTTATCCAATAGCAGGTTCGCCGCATAGATCTGACGATGGACTTTCATCTTATCGTCACCACTCACAAACTCATCCGCCGCTTTTGCTATCGCTTCTGCATTGGGCTCAGCCGCAACGAGATTCTGTTTGAGATCGAGCAGTGCGGTCAATTTCGCAGCGTTATAAGGATCATCGGCCGCAGTCGGAGCAAAAATGCTCGCCCTGCGTTCAAATCCCACCAGTTCAGTAAAATACTTAGATTCGCGAACGATCCGTCCGCCAAGCTTTGTCTGAACGACGCCGTCTTTGACCGTAAAGCTTTTTGAAAGTTCCTCGCCCGCCTCACGGTAATATCCGGCCGCGACCCGTACCGATGCGATCTCGTATTCGAGTGTTGGAAAATTGCCGTATTGCCGTGCGGCGATCAAGGCTTTCTCCGCAGCAGCTAGATCTTTTTGAATCAATAATCCGCGGGCGAGGGCGATGTGTGACCAGATAAAACGCGGATCGACTGCGATCGCTTTTTGGGCAAATTCGACGGCTTTGCCACCGTCTCCATTGACTGCATACCAATAAGCCGCACTCGCCAAAAGGATCACATTACCCGGTGCGGTTTCGAGAGATCTTGCCATCTCGGTCTCGGCTTCACCTTTCTTACCGGCGTCAAAAAGCGATAGCACAAGCCCGGTCTGCGCCGGTATATTGTCCGCTTCTTTAACTAATATCTCGCGATATAGCGTCACTGCTTCGTCCGACTTTCCGAGCGAACGTTTCATTTCGGCAAGCCCGCGTCTCGCCGGCAGCGAATCCGGCGCTAATTCAAGGGCCTTTGCAAATGCAGCCGCAGACTCGTCCAAATTAAAATCGATGCGGTTTGCAAGGCCTAGCGTAAGGTATGCATCCGATGAATTCGGCGCAAGGACGATGGCTTTTTCGGCGATGCGTTTTGCCTCGGTTCCGTTTTCGACGCTCATAAAAAACGCCGCTATATTGAGTATTTGTCCGGCGTTTGTATCGACGCGCTCCTCGATGATCCTTGCGATCTCTATCGCCTCGTCACGGTCACCACGAAAATAAAGGTTTGCAGGGATCTTCGACAGGATATCCACAAAGAGTTGATCCGGAACAGGTTTAGGCGATTCCGCAGCAGCCAGCTTATATAGAGCCGCCGCTCCGTCAATGTTCTTAGCCGCGAGCAAGTCATTTCCCATTTGACCGCGAGTCAGAGCGATCAATGCAAGTGCATCAGCCTTTCTAGCTGATTTAGGAAAAGTCGAATTAAATTTTTGTATAGCCGCGATACGACCCGGTGCGTCCTCAATGGTCGAGGCTCTATCCCATTCAGCTTTTTCATCCGGTTTCTTTTGCGGCGTGGCAGATGGTTTTGGCTTTGTCCCGGAGGGTTTTGTTGCGGATGGCTTTGTTGGAGTCGATTTGGGCTTTGGTTTTTGGGAAAAGCCCGCAATTGACAGCAGTCCGAGTAGAAAAATTATCGTCAGAGATCTCATAAAACAACATTATTCACGCATCTGCGGTGTCAAAATAATACCACGAAATTGCCTTTTCGCTTCGCCCGCCGTATCCTCGCTTTATGACCGAGCTCGACCACATTTGGTCGCAAATGCTAGATAAGGCCGCATCTGCGGCAGACGAAACCGACCGTAAACACGTCGCCGAATATCTGCGTCTCAAGGCGACCAACGACGCTATCCGCGAACTCGGCGTCCGGTGGCTATTCGATACAGTGATCGAGATCGCCGGCCCCGCTATGGTCGGTCATCATCCCGTTACCGTCGAACGCGAGGACCCGCACAGTTTTGTTCGCGGCACTTCAAAAATGGTCGGCTCGCGTCTCTTTATTCGTCAAGGAGTGAGATGTCTCACCGTCGAAGCGGGTTGGGCGCGAATTCCCTCCGACGGCATTATGCAAAAAGGTGCCCTCGCTTACGCACATATATCGCATTTTGGTATGCGTGAATTAGCTGTCGAGATCCGTCTTGTCCACGGCGAAGACCTGCCTCAATGGCTCAATGAAACCGGCGAGGCCATCGACCTTCGCAGTCTATCACGCCATTTCGACATATTTCTCGGCATATAAATGACTGATTCTTTAGTTTTGTAATCTGGCATACCTAGGGTAAAATAATAAGTTAGCTTAGGTATAAGGGAGTACAGCAATACGTGATAGCCGAACTTGATAAACTGATTGAATTACAACTAACGGATACCAATATCCGCAAGTTGAAAAAATCCATTGAAACAGCAGTAGCGAGGCGTGCCGAGATCGAACAAGAGTTTGAACAGCACGCCTTTTCTATCCGGGAGATCCAAAATCGACGCGACAGTCTCAATGCGAAACGTGCCGATCTTGAAAAGCAGATAGCCGAAAATAAAACCTATCTCGAGCGAGCCGACCGCAACCTGAAACACGCACAAAATTCAAAAGAATACGAGACTGCGATGCGCGAGACTGACGCGCTGCAAAAGCAGATCGGGGCATTTGAAACGCAGATAGTCGAGATCTTGGAAGAGACAGAAGGCGTCGAAAAAGAACTTACCGAACGCGCCGATGAGATCAACAACCTCGACGCAAAACGCGACGAAGCGCTGTCAGAGTTTGATGTTGCAATGAAGAAGCATAATTCCGAATTCGACAAGGAGAGTAAGCACCGTGCGACCGCTTTTGCGACGCTGCCTGCACGCCTAGCCAGTGTTTACGACCGCCTCTCGCAGCGCAGCCGCGACGGTATCGCCGTAGCTGAGGTCGTAAATGGCTCGTGCAGCTCCTGCAACGTCCTCCTCCGACCGCAGGTTCAGGTCAATGTAAAAAAAGGCGACGAGATCATCACCTGCGAAAACTGCACGCGGATCTTATACATCCAAACCCGCGGTGCCGAAGCAACTGCTTCGTAGTTGATCGAGTGTCTAGGTCAGAACCGGGAGCCGTAGCGACTGGGTTTTTATCTGAGATTTGCAGCCTGAAATTTGAAATTAAATAAAGCAGCCCCATCTGCAAACATTTGATATGACCAGATTACTTACGGTTTCCTTAATCCTCCTAGCTGCTCTTTCTATCTCAGCGCAAAAGACCAACGACGCTATCAATTCCCAGCTCAAGTCTCTCAAAGCCGATAAGCAGATCACGCTTTCGTATGATTCATCTGCTAACGCTACAAAATTAATGGTCATCGCGGACAATTTTGCCGACGCCGAAGCAAAAAAAGCCGGCATTCAGGCAATGAATTTCGGCATGGCATTCTTTTACCCCGGCAAAGCCCTCGCCGCTCCGCCCGAAACCATCAATTTTACTTTCTGGGTGATGAGCAAAAAGCCGCAATTTGCGGGAGCACACGCATGGAAAGCGACCGTCGGCACCGAAACCCTCGATCTCGGAGATTCCCGCTACGCCCCAAAACCTAGCGACAATATGGAATATCTCAATTTCAAGATCACCCGTGCCGACCTAGCAAAAATTGCCGCCGGCACCAACGTAAAATTCAAACTCGGAAACGCCGATTTCACTTTCACCGCCGCACATCTAGCGATCTTCAAAAGCCTGATCGCAGTCACCGATATTCGTTGACTGGAGCGCAAGCATCCCTACTTGCGGCTACCGTGCCGTTAACAGTATATTGTCCGTATGCTAAAACTGTCTCGGATCGCCTGTCTGTTTCCCTTATTCTTTTTAATTTCTTTTGCCTACGCAAACGAACCTGCCGATCTCGCCCGTTGGGAGTAGCAGGCCGCAAATGTAAAAATAGTCCGCGATGATCACGGCATCGCCCACATCATCGGCAAAACCGACGCCGACGCTGTTTTTGGAGCGATCTACGCTCAGGCGGAGGACGATTTTAACCGCATCGAAACAAACTACCTTAATTCCATCGGCCGTCTTGCCGAGGCTGAGGGCGAAAAAGCGATCTGGAGCGACCTGCGGCAAAAACTCTTTATCGACGATCAGCAGATCAAACGGCAATATCTGGAAAGCCCGGCGTGGCTGCGTAAATTGATGAACGCATGGGCCGACGGCCTGAACTATTATCTGGCGACGCACCCTAATGTAAAACCGCGAGTCATCACAAAATTCGAGCCCTGGATGCCTCTCACTTTTAGCGAGGGCAGCATCGGCGGCGACATCGAATCTGTCGATCTAGGCAAACTGCGGGCATTTTACGATAAGGGTTTTGTTGCGGTGAAAGAACCGGAAGATCTTACAAAAGAGCCGACAGGTTCTAACGGCATTGCGATCTCACCATCAAACACTAAAAACAAAAAAGCTCTGCTCCTGATCAATCCGCATACATCTTTTTTCTTTCGTTCGGAATTACAGATGACCAGCGGCGAGGGGCTCAACGCCTACGGCGCATCGACGTGGGGCCAATTTTTTATTTATCAAGGATTTAACGAGCACTGCGGCTGGATGCACACGTCGAGCGAGGCCGATTCGATCGACGAATGGCTTGAGACTGTCGTGCGTAAGGACGGCAAAGTGTCCTATAAATATGGAGCAAAAGAGCGTCCGATGACGATCCGTGAGATCTCGATCTCGGTCAAGACGGCGTCAGGCATCGTCGAACGCAAATTCACGACCTATCACACGCATCACGGCCCGGTTGTTCGCACCCAAGGCGGTAAATGGGTCGCCGTCGGCCTGATGAACGAACCCGTCAAAGCCCTGATGCAGTCGTACGGACGCATAAAAGCTAAGAACTACAACGAATTTAAGAAAGTAATGGAGCTGCAGGCAAATTCGTCAAACGCGACGCTCTACGCTGATGCTGACGGAAACACCGCATATTTTCATCCAAATTTTATGCCGCGACGCAATCCGAAATTTGACTGGACAAAACCTGTCGATGGCAGCGATCCGGCGACGGATTGGAAAGGGCTATTGTCATTCGACGAGCTGCCTAACATAAAAAACCCTGCGAGCGGGTGGGTCTATAACAGCAACAATTGGCCGTGGTCCGCGGCCGGTCCGAGCAGCCTGAAACAGTCCGATTTTCCTAATTACGTCGATAGCGGCTACGAATCCGCACGGGGTCTGCACGCGATAAAAGTGCTCGAAAACAAAACGGATCTCACGCTCGACACGCTGCGTGACGCTGCTTATGACACGTACCTGACGTGGTTTGACAAGCGGCTGCCCGTCCTCATCAAGGCGTGGGAAACTCTGCCAAATAATGACCCTTTGAAAGCAAAAACCGCTGACCAGATAGCTATTTTAAAAAAATGGGATCAGCGATGGTCAACCGATTCGGTAGCGACATCGGTCGCCGTTTATTGGGGGCAAGAGGTAACGCGTAAATACCACGCCGAGTGGAACCGTCCGCTCAGTGAGCCGTCGGTTGCATTCGACGAACGATCCGCTGTAGAGCAACAAGATCTTCTTGGTATGCTCGTTATGGCATCCGACAAACTCACGGCCGATTTCGGAACGTGGCAGACACCGTGGGGCGAGATCAACCGTTTTCAGCGCATCACCGACGACATCGTCCACCCGTTCACCCGTTCACCGACGCCGGGCCGAGTATCCCAGTCGGATTCACGTCCGCCCTGTGGGGTTCGCTTGCCTCCTTCGGCGTAAATTCCTATAAAGGCTCCAAAAAGATCTATGGCATCAGTGGCAATAGCTTTGTCGCGGTGGTCGAGTTTGGCAAAACCGTCCGAGCCAAAGCAGTAACCGCCGGAGGCGAAAGCGGCGACCCCGCGTCCAAACACTTCAACGACCAAGCCGAGCGTTATGCGACCGGCAATCTCCGCGAGGTCTATTTTTACCCCGCCCAACTCAAAGGCCACACCGAGCGGGAATATAAACCGGGTCAGAACCGGGAGCCGTAGCGACTGGGTTTTTGATCTATTTCTGACAACTGACCACTGCTCACTTCGTCCACTCGCCTGATTCATGAATATCGACCTTGACGGGGACTTTTGAGACGAATTCCGCACCGGCACGGAGCATCGCTGATTCGAGAATTTTCGTAGTGTTTTCAGCTTCGGCGGCGTCACACTCGACGATGATCTCGTCGTGGACGATGTTCACGAGCTTTGCCGATGTAGGGCGAATATCTTCGTGGAGCAGTCTTAAGGCTCGTTTTAGAATATCGGCGGACGTTCCTTGGATCGGCATATTTTTGGCGTAACGCTGAGCTGCTCCGAGCGACGAGCGGTCATTCGCGTCAAAGTGAAACCTCGCCATACGGCCCGAGCACGACCGCGTCCAAGGCTGATTCACAACATTCTTTGAGGCGTTTCGCAGCCATTCGTCCATCTTCGGATAGGTCGCAAAGTACCGCCGCAGAGTGTCCTCCGCCTGTGTCTGTGAAAGGCCGGTCATCATTGCAAACCGCGAAGCTCCGATGCCGTAAACAACACCGAAATTAAGCCGCTTCGCAAATGAACGCTGGTCGGCCGTCACGTCTTGGGTCTTGATACCGAAAACCTGAGCCGCGGTCGCCGCGTGAAAATCCTGCCCCGAGACAAACGCGTCAATAAAATTTTTGTCGTCCGAAAAATCCGCCAGAATTCGCAGCTCGATCTGCGAGTAGTCCGCAATTACGAGTTTTCGCCCCTCAGGAGCGAGAAAACAGCGGCGGTATTCGGCCTCGTGCGGTATCTGCTGCAGGTTTGGATTCGAACACGAAAAACGCCCGGTCGGTGCTCCTATCTGACGAAAATCCGCGTGGATGCGGCCGGTTTGCGGTTCGATGTATTCGAGAATGTTCTCGCCAAAGCTCGACGCGGCCTTAGCCACCGTGCGGTATTCGAGCAGCTTCTGCACGACCGGATATTTTTCCGCCAAAGGTTGCAGCTCCCAGGCCCGCGTCGTATTCGGCACCGGAATTCCCAGGCCGACCAGAGCGTCCGTCACCTGTGCCTGCGAGTCAAGATTGATCTCCGGCCGGCCAAACAGCGACGCCTGAGCCACGCCAGCCCCAAGCAGATCCTGTAGCTCGTCCGCAAACGCGCCTCGCGCCGTCGTATTTTTTTCGAGCTGCTCACGCCATAACGCTTCGTCAAGATAAAAGCCGTTCAGCTCCATCTCGGCGATCGGCATCACGCATTCGTTCTCCAATTTCAACGCCCGTGTCAGCTCGTCCGTCTCGATCCGTTCGTCGAGCTTCGCACGCACATCCGGCATTATCGCCGCGTCGCGTGCAGCGTATTCTATCTGCGAATGCGATAGCTCCGCCGCCGCCCAGTTGCTGACCTGCTCCGATTTATCCAGCGTCTGCCCCAGAAAAAACTGCACCACATCCGCCAGCCCGTGCCGCCTGTCCTTATCGCCTGCCGCGATAAGCAGGCTCGCTAGGTACGTGTCGTAAACCCCGCCGACCTCACATCCCAGATGATGCCGCACCCACTTAGTATCAAATTTCGCATTGTGAGCGATCTTCACCTGCTTGGTCGATGCCAGCAATTCCCGCAGCGGCGCCAGTTCAGGATTTGTTCTAAGTGCCTTGACCGACTCGGGAATGTCCCCGCTCGTCCCTCGCCCCTCGCCCCAAGTCCCTTCTTCCGCAAACGCCCGTATATCTATGACCTTAGTATTCGCCCCATTCGAAAGCTGCACCAGCCGCAAGCTCCCCTTATACGGATCGAGCTCCGTCGTCTCCACGTCAAACCCCAAAAAAGGCTCATCCCGCAGCTCTTCGCAAGCCTTCTTAAGCGACTCAGCATCACTCACCAATTGAAAATATATTTCCATTCCCTACATTCTACCCCAAACGCTCGCCTCCTTACGAAGCATGTGAAACGGCGTTCTAAATGCTGACTACTAACTAGTGACTGCTTAATTCACAAATTCTTGTTTACTTGCGCCGCTCCTTTGTTTATACTGTCGTTGGTTTGCCGCGTTTCGTGATCTAGGTCACAGCGTCTGAAAGCAAATGTCAGAAATTTTTTGAAAGACTCGAGTTTTACGAGATCAAGATTTTATAGGGTCCGAGCACGATTTCCCTTACGGAAATAGGTGCTCCCCGATACGGACCGGCAATTACGCCGTCCGAACAGAGTTCCCTGCGTGAAGAAAATTCAATACTTGGCATTTTGGAATTTATTTCCAAAATCAAGCTATAAAACCAATCCGCAACCGCTCTGCTTGATCGCAGTTTAAGCCCCTAGTCTGCAAACAAATACTAATTCTGAATTAGCTCCTGACGCTTTTAAATAACCGGCAGATACACCGAAATTTGAAAAGGATATTTGTATGTCAAAAGAAATGATAGTGAGTTGTAACGGTCGGGAGAAAAAGATCGCGATACTCGAAAATGGAAGGGTTACAGAGTTTTACATTGAGCGAGGCGAGGAAAATTCCGGCGTCGTCGGTAATGTTTATAAGGGCCGCGTGATGCGCGTCCTGCCCGGTATGCAGTCGGCATTTGTCGATATCGGCCTCGAACGCGATGCGTTCCTATACGTCACGGACTTTTTCGACGAAGAAGAAGAGATCGAACGTATCGTCATGGAAAAGAACAAAAAAGCTTCGCCTGAGGAAGCAAAACGCGAGGCAAACGACCAGATCGACCGCTCGCGTATCGAACGCGAAAAACAGATGGAATCTGTCCAGGAGCTTGCCGAACCGCTTGCTGAGGGCATTTTAGTCGACGATATTGATGTCAGCGTTGCACCAAATGCCGAGCATAAGGCCGAGGAAAAGCCTGACCGCAACAAACGCTCACGCGGGCGCGGCGGCCGTAATAGAAACACTCAAGACGAAAAACCCAACGTCGAGGCCGAAGCCGAACCGATCTTCGAGATCGAATTCGACAGCTCCGGTTTCGAACGCATCAGTGACAACGACGAAGACACGGGCGAAATGTTTAAGGATGCCTACGTCCAGGAAGCGATCGTCCAGCGAGTCCACGCCGCCGAATTCGATATGGAGACCATCGCCGAAGCCGAAGTTGGCTCATTGCTGGCTGACGTCACCAGCGACGGCGGCGGATTCGAACGCATCGCCGACGAAGACGAAGAAACTTCCGTTCCAGCCAAAGGCAAAGCCAAGCCAAAAGCTAAATCAGTTAAAACAGACAAGCCCAAAGCCCCTGCCAAAAAGGCGACCGCTAAAGGCAAGTCATCGGCTAAGAGTAAAAAAGCTGCAACGGAAGAACATCTCGAAGACGCCGATGCAAGTGTCAAAGAACCAAGCGAAAACGCTGAAATGGCTGTCCGTCGGGGCGGCCGGGGTCGGCGTCGCGGAGGAGCCAAGCCCAAAGCTAAAGGTGACGGTGACGCAGATGAGGCGACTGAGCAGACCGACGAATTTGGCGACCCGGACGGCAATGTAGCCGATCCGAGTGATGACATCCTCGAGTTGCCAGAATTGCCGATAAAAACAGAGCCCGACACCGAGACCGCACCAGATCCGGAATCAGAAGCTGCAGCCGAAGCCGAGACCGAACCAACCGCGGATTCCGAAGAGCCCAAGGCCGAAGACCGACCTGAACGCAGCGGAAATCGTCGCGGCGGACGCGGTCGTGGAGGGCGCGGACGCGGCGAACGCCCGGCCGAAGATGCCCCGGCAGAAGATCAAACATCTGACGAAAAGCCGACAGCCGATCGCAGCTCGAACGAACGTCCAGCCGACGAGAGACCATCACGTGACCGCCCGTCAAATGATCGGCAACCCCGTGACCGCAATCAGGGTGACCGTCCATCCAACGACCGTCCGGGACGCGGGCGTAACGACCGCAATGATCGAGGCCGTGATCGTGCGCCTCAACCCACCATATCTGACCTGCTCAAAGAGGGTCAGGAGATCCTCGTTCAGATCGCCAAAGAGCCTATCGCCAAAAAAGGAGCCCGCATCACTTCGCACATCGCGATGCCCGGACGTTTTCTGGTCTATATGCCGACGATCGAGCATCTCGGCGTTTCCCGCAAGATCGAATCTGCCAGCGAACGCTCGCGTCTTCGCACGCTGATACAGCGTATTCGTCAGGACGACAGCATTCCGTCGGGCGGCTTTATCGTTCGCACTGCGGGCATCGGAATTTCCGAGGAAGACCTGAGAAATGACGCTCTGTTCCTCGTTCGCACATGGATCGACGCTAAAAAAGGCTCCGAGAAAAAACGTTCGCCTGCGATAGTCCATCAGGATCTCGATCTGGTGCAGCGTCTGCTTCGCGACCAGCTTTCCGACGATTTCGCCGCGATCCGCGTCGATAGCGAAGAGGAATATCTCCGCACCGTCGAGTTTATGAATCGCATGGCCCCGCGTATGGTCAATCGCGTCAAGCTTTACACCCGCGAAGAGCCGATCCTCGAGGCGTTCGGCGTGCAGGAGGAAGTCGATAAAGCTCTCAAGCCCCGCGTTTGGCTTAAATCCGGCGGCTATCTCGTCATCAATCAGACCGAAGCTCTCGTGGCGATCGACGTCAACACCGGCAAATTCGTCGGTAAGGGCAATGCTCGTCTCGAGGACACGATCACCCGCACCAATATGGAAGCGGTCGATGAGATCGCACGGCAAATTCGCCTGCGTGACCTCGGCGGCATCATCGTGCTCGACCTGATCGACATGGACGACCGCCGAAACCGCAACAAGGTTTCGCAAGCCCTCCAAGAGGCTCTTGCAAGCGATCGTTCGCCAAACAAGGTGCTGTCCTTCAACGATTTCGGGCTGATAATCATGACCCGCAAACGTGTCAAACAATCGCTCGAACGCACAATGTGTGCTCCGTGTGACTATTGCGAGGGTGCCGGTTGGGTCAAATCCCCGACGACCGTCTGCTATGAGATACTCGTCGAGGCCCGGCGTCTATCACGCAGCGTCGAAGACGTCCGCCACACGACCCTCCGTGTCCACCCCGACGTGTCGAAAGCACTTCGCAACGACGAACGGGCCGTGATGGAGGAGATCGAGGCTCACCTCGGAAACGTCGATATCACCGCCGACAAATCGATCCACCAGGCCCAATTCGACTTCGCGTTTATTTGAGAAGTCTGGAAGACTTACCAAAAAGGCTCGGCAATCGCCGGGCCTTTTTCTATTCACGATTTACTATTCACAATTCACTGGTTTAGTGCACGAGGCCTTTTTTGGCGTTGAGTGAAGTGTGGTGCCCGCGTTCCGGGTACGACCGATGGCACTCGTAACTACTCCTACAATTTCTAGAACTCCAAATCAATCGAAAAACGAAACTGTCGCGGCGGGTTAGAAAGAATCGATGCGCCAAAACTTGGAAGCGGCATTGCATTAGCCCCATAAAATTGATTGACAACCGCAACATTACGTTTATTAAACAAATTGAAAAACTCGAAGGCGAAATCAAGTTTTGCGACCTTCGTTAGTTCAGGCAATAGAACATATTTAACGATCCGTAAATCCGTATTAAAAGAGTTCGGTATGTGAAGAGCATTTCGGGAAAAGCCAGTCGGACGAGAAACCAGCGGAAACGCTCCGTTTCTTTCTTCGTCTGTACCTGTCAATGCATTAAAGGGTCGTCCGCTACTCAATGTAACGATTGGAGCAATTTCGATGTTACTGAATATTTCTTTTAACAATCTGTCATTCCCGCCCTTCGCTTTATCTTCCTCATTGCCAAACGGAAGCTCGAAAACGCCGCTTATGACTAAACGATGGCGCACATCTTGAAGAGACAAGGCACGTTCAGAGCGTAGTTGGAAAGGATTTTGTGGTTGCTCGTCAAAGTCCGACGCATCGTCAATAACTTTCGATACGGTATATGAAGCCAAAACTGAAATTTCGTTGCTGAAGTGTTTATTCAACGCTAGCGTTATTCCGCGATACGTGGAGCATGCCGAGTCTTCTAATTGATAGATAGCATCGAAACGCGGATCAACACGACCCGGTCCAAAGACGCTCCTTCCGATCTGTTGCGGCGTTGGACTGAGAATACCGAGAGACGCGGCATTTGCAACCGTTAAAATAACCGGCGGCAATAAATTGATGTTCCGCGTTCTCGGCAAATTCACGCCGCGAGTAAACAGAAACTCGGCGCGTATTGTAGTATTCTCAGTTAGTAGATGCTCTACGCCCGCGAATGTCTGAATACTATAGGGAGTCTTAAAACCCGGTTCGGCACGATAGATCGACGGTGCAATATTCGTGACGGGCAAGAGAGCTTTTCCGCCGCGATTGGTTGTAAATATCTGTGCCGCCGATGCGTCGAAAGCAACTTGTTCAAACGCCTGTATACCATTTTTCTGAATCGCCGCATTGGGAAAGGCCAGCGGTAACCTGTCATAAAATAAACCAAACCCCGCACGAACAACCCATTCCTTTGACGAACTCCATGCAAGTCCTAAACGCGGACTGAAATTATTTTTATCGGCGCGAAAGGGCGCAGGCAATTTTTCGAGATCATACCTTAAGCCGAGATTCAAGGTGAGCTTCGGTGATCTCTGCCAGCGATCCTGAATAAATGCGCCAAAACTCGTAACGCCCATTTCGGTGTGAGGATTTCCGAATGCTTGCCGCCAGAACGCCGCGCGTGAAGCAATAAAATCATCGACCGTTCGGAATGTATAGATTCCGGCGAAGCCATCGTTGAGATCACTCCTCAGCAAAACGTGGTTCAGGCTTCCGCCAGTTTTCCATTCGTGACTTCCGCGACTAACCGACAAAGTATCGACGAGCTGCCCCCGAGCTTCGCGTCGATCACCGTCTGCGTGGTATGGCCGTCCGAAGCGTGCCAAGCCAACTATCTCGATACCGGGGCCAACCGCGTCGCCCGCGCGCGAAAGAAACTGTCGATTACTGATCTGAAAGCGAAAATCATTTATAAACTTGGGTGTAATAACGGAGATCAGCGAACCCGTTGCCTGATAGTCTTTGCTGTAAACGCTTCCACGTGCCGATTGGTCAGCTAAATTATCTGCGTTAAATGCTTCAGCCCGTTGGCGGTTATTGGTATAGGCAACCCTGAGGTTGAACGTATTAAACGAATTCACAAAATACGTCAATTTTCCTGCAAGTTCTGTTTCATCTGCACCTATGCGAAACGGATTGCCATTTATGGAGCGCACGGTAAGGCGAGGCGCAAAGCCTGAGGCGAGTGCGTTGTTGATTCGGAAGCGGACAATTGAATCTATTCCAGACTGCTCACCGGCAACCGAGTGTTCTTGCTCCGCCGCTATATAGAAGAAAAGTTTATCTCGCAGTATCGGACCGCCAAACGATACCCCCGGCTGATAACGGCGAAAAATCGGCCGAAAGGCTGGATTATTTCCGGCGAATGGGTGTGCATTCAAATGTTCATTTTGGACAAAAGTAAATGCTGTGCCGTGAAATTCGTTCGCTCCCGTCTTGGTTATGACGTTGATCGCACCGCCGCTCGCACCGCCAAATTCGGCGGATATACCGTTATTGACGATCTGAAATTCGCGCACTATCTCAGGCGATAGGGTGACAAGTGCCGCTCCGGTCGTTTCATCCGTGTTGTCCAGTCCGTCTATCGAAATAGAATTACTGCGAGGCCGCAGTCCGCCAAATGTAAACCCGCTATCGGCAAGCGGCGAGTTTGACGCAGATCCACCAGCTGATTGCGTATTGGATGGAGCAACTCCTGGAGCAAGCAACGTAAATTGTAGATAGTTGCGGCTGTTGACGGGTAGTTCCTCGATACTCTCCTGTGTAATAGAAGTCGTCGACGCCGTTTGCGAACTGTCAATAACCAACGGTTTTTCCGTGACGGTTACCGACGCATCGACCCCCGCCGGTTGCAGCTTTATGTCCAGCGTTGTCGTTTGCCCTAAGATAAGCGTTACCTGCGGATTGACATAAGTGGAAAACCCGCTCAATTCAGCACGAACCTCGTACGTCCCGACCGATAAAGCTGTAATGCGAAAAGCAGCGTCCGAATCGCTTGTCGTTTGTCTTTGCTGATTGGTTGCAATATCACGCAGAGTGATCAACACATTTGGTATCACTTCGCCGACAGAATTACGAACCACACCGGAGATCGACGCCGTCGTGGAAGAGTTTTGTGCATATGTCGCATAGGTTCCAAATAGCAAGATAACTAAGTAAAAGAGCAAACAACCTTTAAGCATAAAAGTAATGATAATCCGTTACTGACGATAACGCATTGCTTGACAGGTAAAACGCAAACACTTTATGTTCTCATAAATCATTTATCTAACTTTCGGATAGCCGCTATTAGCTTTTTGTTGTCACGGTTTATCTGAGTTTCTGAGCGATGCTTTGAAAATGCA
>JAYVOS010000271.1:0-5880 GCA_043757775.1 Chloracidobacterium sp.
GTGTTTCCGCGAGTTTATCTGGTTTGATACTGCCAACGACATAGAGAATGACGGCGTGATCGACCGTGAAGAGACGGTTGGCTCGGATGTGGCTATCGAGTTTGAGTCCGCCACGGTCAAATTCGGTGGTTAGGAGCGGTATCGAATAAGGATCGCGGTGGTGAGATTTGCTGGTTATCTGACATAGGATGAGGTCATCGCCCGAGAGATGCAACGACTAAGGCCGGACGACGCTTTCCAACTTGGAGATGAGTCTGTGGGAAGGGAAGGACTACAACGTCACCGATTACAGGTTTGACCATGCGGCATCCTCTTCGGGCGTATCCCAGTCTTTTTCGAGAGCCGACTGGCTCAATAGCAGACCGTCAAAGGCTTCGTCAGAAGTCTTAGTCTTGAGAAATCTTGCAAAGTCGTAGACCTCTCGCTGCAGCTGCTCAGGTAGCGTCGCGATCTCCTTGATAACTAATTCCTGTGTACTCATATTGCTAATTTACCCCAAACCGGTGGAGACGGCAAGAAAAAAGTTAGTAAAAAAGACCCCGTCGGATGACGAGGCCTTTTGTATTTTGGAACCCGGTCGCTGTTGCTCGCGGTTCTGACTCGGAGGCGGACAAGAGTGTCCGCGTTCCGATTTACATTCCCATGCCGCCCATACCGCCCATGCCGCCCATTGGGTCGCCGCCCTTGTCGTCTTGGACGTCGGCGATCATGGCTTCGGTGGTGAGCATGAGGCCCGCGATCGAAGCTGCGTTTTGCAGAGCGGTGCGGGTGACCTTTGCGGGGTCGATGACACCGGCTGCGACGAGGTCTTCGTATTTTTCGCTCGAAGCGTTAAAGCCAAAGTGTCCGTCGCCTTCGCGAACCTTGCCGACGACGACCGCACCCTCTTGACCCGCGTTCTGCGCGATCTGGCGGAGCGGCTCTTCGAGAGCACGTTTGACGATGGTCACGCCGATCTGTTCGTCGTGATCCTCAGCATCCGTTTTGAAATCGTCGAGGACCTTAGAAGCGCGGACCAGAGCGACTCCGCCGCCGGCTACGATGCCTTCTTCGACAGCAGCACGGGTTGCGTGCATTGCGTCTTCGACGCGAGCTTTCTTTTCCTTCATCTCGGTCTCGGTAGCGGCACCGACCTTGATCACAGCAACGCCGCCGACCAATTTAGCAAGACGCTCCTGGAGCTTCTCACGGTCATAGTCGCTGGTCGTGTCTTCGATCTGGTTACGGATGGTTTTGATGCGACCGTCGATCGCTTCGCCGGTTCCTGCACCTTCGACGACTGTTGTGTCATCCTTGCCGATCGTCACCTTTTTAGCTTTACCGAGGTCTTCGAGAGTGATGGTCTCGAGCTTGATGCCGAGATCCTCAGAGATGACCTTGCCGCCCGTGAGGACCGCGATGTCTTCGAGCATTGCCTTGCGGCGATCGCCGAAGCCGGGTGCTTTGACAGCAGCGACGTTCAACGTGCCGCGGAGCTTGTTCACAACCAGGGTTGCGAGTGCTTCACCATCAACATCTTCGGCAATGATGAGCATCGGACGGCCCATTTTAGCTACCTGCTCCAGAATCGGCAGCAGGTCACGCATGTTCGAGATCTTTTTCTCGTTGATCAGGATGTAAGGCTCGTCGAGGACGGCTTCCATACGATCGGCGTCGGTGACGAAATACGGCGAAAGATAGCCGCGGTCAAACTGCATGCCCTCGACAACCTCGAGAAGCGTGTCCATCGTTTTCGACTCTTCGACGGTGATAACGCCGTCTTTGCCGACCTTGTCCATCGCTTCAGCGATGATGGTGCCGATAGTTTTGTCGCCGTTAGCCGACACTGTGCCGACCTGTGCGATCGAATCGCCCGATACCGGCTGTGCCATTTTGCCGATCTCAGCAACTACCTCAGCAACTGCTTTTTCGATGCCGCGTTTGAGCGCCATCGGGTTAGCACCGGCGGCAACCGTGCGGACGCCTTCTTTAAAGATGGCCTGTGCGAGAACGGTCGCAGTCGTTGTACCGTCACCGGCAACATCCGAGGTTTTCGAAGCGACTTCGCGAACCATCTGTGCTCCCATATTTTCGAGCGTGTCTTTTAATTCGATCTCTTTGGCGACCGTGACACCGTCTTTGGTGATGGTTGGGCTACCGAATTTTTTGTCGATAACTACATTACGCCCTTTTGGTCCCAATGTGACCTTAACTGCGTCCGCCAACTGATTTACACCACGCAGGATAGCTGCGCGTGATTCTTCTCCGTGTACTACTTGTTTTGCCATTGTCTTGTTAAACTCCTTTCTGTTTAGAAATTGGAGTTCAAGGTTCAAAGTTTAAGGTTCAAAGTTAAGAAACTTTGAACTTGGAACATTGAACATTGAACTTACTTAAGCTGCTGCTCCTGCGCGGCTGATGATGCCGAGGATCTCGTCTTCGCGCATGATGATGAATTCGTCGCCGTCGAGTTTGATCTCGCTGCCTGAATATTTGCCAAACAGGACGCGGTCGCCTGCTTTTACGTCCAAAGCCTGACGCGTGCCGTCTTCTTTATATTTACCCGCACCGGCAGCGATAACCTCGCCCTCTTGCGGTTTTTCCTTTGCCGTGTCGGGGATATAAAGCCCGCCTGCGGTCTGATTGACGTTGTCTTCGATGCGTTTGATAATAACGCGATCGTGTAGTGGTGTAATGTTTGTAGCCATAGTGTTTTACTCCTAATTTAGTAAAATAACATTAGATTCAAGGCGGTTGAATAAAGTTTTAGCACTCTGAATCTATGAGTGCTAGTATATGGAAACCTGACGATAGTGTCAAGTATTTGCGGGTGTTCAACGAGAGTGTTGGAATTAAGAAGTCAGGATTTTTAACGCAAAGTCGCCAAGTTGCAAAGACGCAAAGGGGATGGTTATTAATAAACACGACCTCTACCATTTTTGCTGGTTTTGATACCTTAACTTTGTGACTTAGCGGCCTTGTTTCTTTGCGTTAAATTATCTTTATGCATATTTCTAACATAAACATCTACCCGATCAAGTCGCTAAAAGGTATAGCGATGGATGCTGCGACGGTCGAGGCTCGGGGCTTGCGGCATGACCGCCGCTGGATGCTGACGGATAAGGACGGAATGTTCTTTACTCAGCGAGAGTTTCCTAAGATGGCGCTGATCGAGGTCGGGGTGAGTGATGACGGGCTTTATGTGACGGCGGAGAGGTTTGGGACGCTTGAGATACCGCTTGAGCCGGAGACGGGGGATATTCGCCATGTAACGATCTGGCAGAGCGTTTGCGTAGGTGAGGTGTATTCGGCGGTCGTTAGCGAATGGTTTAGCGATGTGCTTGGGACGGGTTGTCAGCTTGTTTATATGCCCGACAGCACGCGTCGGAGCGTCAATCCGCGTTTTGATAAGGGCGACGATATTGTGAGCCTTGCTGATGGCTATCCGCTGATGGTGATCGGGGAAAAATCTTTAAAGGATCTGAATGCGAGATTGGTAAATATCGAAGAAGGAGCGGACAAGAGTGTCTGCGTTCCATTGCCGATGAACCGTTTTAGGCCTAACCTTGTAGTATCGGGTTCGGATGCGTTTGCCGAAGATGATTGGAAGAGAATTCGCATCGGCGACGCCGTATTACGCTCAACAAAGCCCTGCGAACGATGCGTAATCACAACCGTCGAACAAATGACAGGCGAATTTGACGGCAAAGAGCCGTTAAAGACGCTTGCATCCTATCGAAAGGCAAAGAACGTGATACCTGATCGTTACGAATCGCTCGGCGTGGGTGAAAATGCGGTCCTTTTTGGGCAAAACTTTATCGCCGAAACCGTCGGTATGAGCATTAATGTCGGCGACGAGATCATCATGCTTGACTGATCAGTCGAGGCCTTTTCCTGATAACAATTTAAGAGCCTGTAAGTAACGAGCGGTCGTTGCGGCGGAGATCTCGGGCGGGAGCGGCGGTGCTGGTGGGGTTTTGTCCCAATCGAGTGTTTCGAGATATTCGCGGACGAATTGTTTGTCAAACGACGCCTGTGCCTGACCGGGTTTGTAGAGATCGGCTTCCCAAAAACGTGACGAATCGGGCGTTAATACCTCATCTATAAGTAGAATGTTGCCTTTGCGATCGACACCGAACTCGAATTTTGTGTCGGCAATGATAATGCCCTTGTCAATGGCGTAAACGCGGGCGTAGTTGTAGATAGCGAGGGACAAGATTTTTAGCTTGGCCGCGGTGTCGTGGCCAATGATCTTAGCAAATTCGAGCTGGTCAATGTTTTCGTCGTGTCCGGTCGCGGCCTTTGTCGCGGGCGTAAAGATAGGGGCGATCAATTTGTCGCATTGCAGCAAGCCGGGCGGCAGTTTGTGTCCGCAGACGGTACCCGTCGCCTTGTAATCTTTCCAACCCGAACCCTCGATATAGCCGCGAACTATACATTCGACAGGGAAAACCTCGGTGCGTTTAACAAGCGTCGACCGTCCGCGAAGCTCTTCGTGCTCACGTATAGGCTCGGGCATCTGATCGAGATTAGCCGTTATCAAGTGATTTGGAGTTATTTTCGTAAGCTTTCCGAACCAAAATGTCGATAGAGCTGTCAATATCGCACCCTTATTTTTGATCGGCGTCGGCAGGACGCAATCGAACGCCGAGAGACGGTCGGTCGCGACGAGCAGCAAGCGGTCTTCATCAACCTCGTAAACGTCACGGATCTTGCCGCGATGGAGGAGTTTCAGGCCGGCAATTTCGGATTTGGAGATGGTCTGAACAGCCGTCATAAGATTTTGTTTAATAAGATAATTGTATTACGAATCGCCGCCGTCCGCAAAGCCCGCACTAAGAGCAAAGTTTTTTTGAAATTAGCCGTTGTTTAATCTTTATTAACAAAATTGAAATTTGTGGTGACAAGCCGCAAATAAATATGCATAATATTAATTGGTGAACTGATCTGTCAGCTCCGCCCCTCGCTCACACCGCTTAGTTTTCTTCAGGACACCGATAAATATTTAGTTATTTGTTCCCATAATGAAAGGCTTTTCTTATAAACATTACCGGTTAACCGGCTCAATATTAGCCGCAGCGACGTTTGTAATGAACGTCGCTGCGCAGCCGTCGCTTGCGGAAAAAGAGAAGGAATTTGTTGACGGGTCGGGCGACCGTATGTTTTATACGGTTGTATTTGTAGTCATTGCTTCTCTGGGAGCGGCTTTTTACCTTTGGCGCCGGAGCAAAAAAGGCTCTGATCAGCCTCAATATAATTACGCTAATCGTTACGCCGATTATTACAAAAACGAAAGCTACGATATGGATGGCGTGGATGCCGAAAAAGAACTTGAATGGCTGCGAAAGGCAAAGAAATCGAATGCTATAGCGAACGGTAACGGTTCGAAAATAACCTTTGGCGTCAAACCCGGATCCGCAGGCCGCAGTGTCGCTGGAGTAGCCGCTAGAACTGTTGCTGCTGCTGACGACAGCCCAGATACAAAACTCTTTCAGGAAAAGATGCGTCGGCTGCAGTATGCACAACTGCCGATCAATTCATTTAGCAATCTTACTCCTTCCAAAACTTTCGAGGGTTTGCCGATTTCCGAAGACCCCTCACTGCTCAATGCGATCGAGCAGGCAAATGAGGAGTTTGAAGAAGACGAGTCAGTACGCGAATTATCAGTCAGGATACTAGCGGCTTTCAAAACGCGAAGCTCGGTTGATGCTTTGGCGCAGATAGCTCTTTACGATCTTTCGTCCGGCCTAAGATCGAAAGCAGTATCGATCCTGACGGACTTTGACCACGAATCTGTTTTCGAAGCTATTTTACTAGCTTGTGCCGACCCGACACGAGAGGTTCGCGCGGCTGCCGCACGTGGGCTGTTTAGATTAAATTTTGATCGAGCGGATGCTTGGA
>JAYVOS010000272.1:0-1600 GCA_043757775.1 Chloracidobacterium sp.
CCGGATTCGGCGAGCAGATATTTTGCTTCCTCGACGTTTTCAGCGATGTCTAGCACGTCGCCGACAAATCTTTTTATAAACCAGCGATGCCGGCGCTGATCGTCATCGAGCAGCATTACGCTGATCGCTCCGCGCTCGACGCTCAGATCAGCGAGACCCAGTCTTATCAATACACTGCGAATAATTCCCATAAATGCTGCTTCTCGAATAATATATCACAACGATCGGGCCGCGTCGGAAGATCAAACTTGAATTCGAATCCGCCGGTGCTATAATCCAAGAATCCGATCCGACGCCTAACGAAAATGCCCCAGGAAACCGCAAAAAATCATAAGCTCAAGGCCGTGCCAAAGCTTGCCGAATTTGAATCGAGTGAAACGGACGCGGTAGCCGACGAGTGCGCGTTGTGTTTCGGCACCGGTATGGAGGTCATTCCCGATAAGGGAGCGCGAATATGCGTGTGCCGACAGTTGAAAAAGCAAACCGGGCAATTTGAGAGCGTTCGACTGCCAAGACGCTACGATGGTTTTCATTTTAATAATTACAAACCACAGACAGCCTCGCAGGAAACCGCGTTCAAATTTGCTACCGGGCTGACGATGGAATACCCAGCGGTTGACCGTGGCCTGCTGCTGATCGGGAGCGTTGGCGTCGGCAAAACGCACCTCGCGGTATCGATATTAAAGGGGCTGACCGAGCGCGGATTTTCCTGTCTGTTTTACGAATTTGGCTCGCTGCTCAAGGAAATTCAGGATTCGTACAACGTAAATACGCAATCTTCGGAACTCGGGGTGCTTGCTCCAGTTTTAAATGCCGACATCCTCGTGCTCGATGAGCTTGGAGCGTCGAAGCCTACCGATTGGGTCCGGGATACAATGGCCCATGTCATAAACACCCGCTACAACGACAAAAAGCTCACGATCTTTACAACAAATTACCTCGACGAGAGGCGAAACGACCGCGAGGAAATACTCGAGGACCGTATCGGGACGCGGCTCCGTTCCCGTCTCTACGAAATGTGCAAAACGGTTGTAATCAGCGGCGACGACTATAGAAAAAGATTCGACAAAGCTGTCCGCAGCTAAACACGTGTATCCCAGTTTCCTCTGAAATGCCCACATCCCTTCCTGGAAATGCCCGCCTGGTCTCGTAAAATTCCAATAGACGAATTTCAACGGCGTATGTTAAACTCACTTTAACTTCGTTGTGATTTCTTGTCACAACAAACAAATTCACAGTCACGGAGCCCGGCTCGATAAACTATGCTCTCAACCGATCAATTCCTAAACAAGGGACGTTACCGAATCGTCAGTACTTTCGGACAAGACGGCGCCGGCACGATGTACGAGGCGTACGATACCGTCAGCAACACGACTGTCGTGCTAAAGGAGACGGTCGGCAGCTCTGGAAAAGTAACGACCACGAGCCAGATGGAGGCTATAAATCTCGCGTTTCTCGGTGGTGCAAAGACATTGACCGGAATTAGCCACGAATCGATAGTCAGCGTTCAGGATTATTTCGCGGATATCGACCGCCAATATATCGTGCTTGAACCGGTGACGGGCATCAATCTGACAAAATTTATGCAGCCCGGCGAAGA
>JAYVOS010000273.1:0-5814 GCA_043757775.1 Chloracidobacterium sp.
GGTTGGTCGGATCTGCCTCTTCCCATTCTGATCATAATATCTATTAACCTCTCTTAATTAGTCTGCGGGGAAAAGCCTCGGATGCTGTAATTTCAGCCCAGGACCAATGCACGTCTCTACCGATTTTCTCCGTCAATTAGATAATAGATGAGTTTTCTAATGCGTGTCTAGTCATTTCGTGAGGTTGTCAAAGCTCGCTGGGCGTGTCAAAATCTTAAGTTTTCCGGTGATAGAGAAAAATAGGCAATGACCGAGACCAAAACCAAGACCAAATTGCTCAAAAAAATGGGCCGCGCCATCGAAGATTTTTCGATGATCGCCGAGGGCGATAAGGTAATGGTGTGTGTCTCAGGCGGCAAAGACAGCTACACGCTGCTCGATCTGCTGCTGGATATCAGGCGCCGTTCGCCGGTAAAATTTGAGATATTGGCGGTAAATCTGGATCAAAAACAGCCTGATTTTCCCGAAGAGATCCTGCCGAATTACCTGACAGAACGCGGTGTCCAATACCGCATCGTCGAGGAAGACACCTACTCGATCGTCACCAAACACATCGCCGAAGGCGACACGTATTGCTCGCTCTGCAGCCGTCTGCGGCGGGGCATTTTGTATAACGTCGCCGTCGAGGAAGGCTGTACGAAAATTGCTCTCGGCCATCATGCGGACGACATCATCGCGACGTTTTTGATGAACTTGTTTTACGTCGGTCAGCTCAAGGCGATGCCGCCGATCCTGCGCAGTGACGACGGGCGAAACACGATCATCCGCCCGCTTGCGTATTGCCAAGAGGCTGAGATACAGACGTATTCTGACGAGCAGCAGTTTCCGATAATCCCCTGTAATTTGTGCGGTTCGCAGCCAAATCTCAAACGTGCCCGCGTGAAACGGCTGATCACTGAGCTCGAAAAAGAGACGCCTTTTATCCGCAGTTCGATGATGACCGCGCTGACAAACGTGACGGGCTCGCACCTGCTCGATAACGAGCTCTACGATTTCCAAAACTTCGAGCCGATGGTCAAAATGATCCCCGCCGGACACGGTAGCGTCGAAAAAGAGCTCGACGAAGTTTTCGATCACTCTGAGCCCACCTTTGCCCCAAATCTAATGGCCGTCGCCGGACTGGAAACGCTGTAGTTTGCAGAGGAAATAGGCGGGATCAAACCACAAAGCGAACGCACCTCTGTCAAACTAATAAGGTCTTATTAACGGCGAACACGTGTATAACTCAGAAAATAAAAGCCGAGAGCGTATATAAACGCTGAAGAAAACGCCGGACTGTCCAAAAATAAAATATCCGCTCGTAAATCACTGTAAACACACCGCTTACAGCTAGATCTGCAAAAAATCTCGTCAAAAGGCTTCATAAAGCATCGAAAAGTGACCCCCAAACGGTCAAAAAAGGCATAAGAAGTATAGTTTTTATGGTTGGTTTTTGACGGACAAGGCGAATTTTAAATCATTCGTTTATCATTTCGCCAACATAGCCTTACCGGACGGCTGACATCACCGTTCATCCCGCCGTTTAGCTCGCCATTTACGAAAAAAAGTACGTCAAAGTGAGAAAAGTAGGCTTTTAACGCACGACGAAAATTGCTAAATTGCACTTCCCTACAAAAAAGGGCAAGGAGCAATTTTAATTATGAGAGCAGATTGGCAAGAGGTACTTCGCGGCGATGTGATGCCGCAGTATGCAGGGATATATGTGACGATGAACCCCGCAGGCGATATCGTAATGAGCCGCGTGACTAACGAAATGATGGGAGCGCCAAAGGCGTTCGTGATCCTATTTGACCGGACAAACAACCGCATCGGCTAAAAGCCCGCTGCCCTCACAACGAAAAACGCCTACCCGGTGCGCGTCAGCAACAAATGCGGAGCCAAACTCGTCCGCGGCCACCGCCTAACCCGCGAACACCGCATCGACCTGCCCCAAACCGTCCGTTTCTACGACGCCGACATCGACGAAGACGGCCACCTAGTCCTAGACCTCCGCACCGCCAAGGTCTCACCGCGTGCGCGTAAACGCGAGGCATCAGGTTAGAAGAGAGGCCTATAGAAGTTCAAGGAAACCCTTGCTACGGTGATATAATCTAACTAGATGAGAATCGGTGCGGGAGGCAATTGGACAAGGCACGACGAAGAGTTTGACGATTCGATCGTCCGGCAGACTACGGGTGTTTCTTGCATGTCCGCAGCCGGAGAAATGCTGCTCCGGCAACGGGGCATTTATGTTTCACAAGATGAAATTCGCGGTATCATCGGCGAACCGTCGTATGTGAAAGCATTGGCCGATTGTCTAAATCATTATGATAAGGCAGATGATAATAAAGAATGGCTCGGGATAGCTACCGACGAAGAAAGTCTCCGAAAGCTGCTTGATGGGAGTGATCTGGCGATCGTGTTGCTGGAGCAGCCATTATCGATGGGACACGCCGTCGTTATAGCAGGCAAAACGAATATTGGAATGGTCAAAATCCTTGACTCTTTTGATCAGACATCTTATAAAATGTCTATAGATGAGATACTAGAATGCTGGGGCGGAGAGGTGATAACGAGATGGTAAACAAAAAGCTAATAAAGATAGTCGATATCAAACAGAAAAACGCCCGCTCCGTATATCTCGATCTACAACTCGGTAAAGAACGCGGCAGTTATAACGTCTCGATAGTTGACCGAAATGGCATCTTTGGACTCGAATTACCCAATGCACTCGGCCTGAAATTGCGCAGTTTTCCACCTTCTGAAACGCGCAGCCTCGTAACTCAGGTAAAGCGTCAAATTACACAGAAACTGATCCACGCGTAAATTTCCCCCTCACTGACCTGCCCCAAACCGTCCTTTCTATAACGCCGACATCGACGAAGACGGCCACCTAGTCCTAGACCTCCGCACCGCCCGGGTCTCGCCCCGCGCCCGAAAAAAATAGATAGGAAAATGAGATAACATCTTTTCGCCGAGCAGATGTATCATAAAAGTAGGCAAACTCGACAAAATCAAGCGCTTTGTGTAAGAATTCTTATTGATTAAAACTTTATATCGATCATATATAAACAGGATAAGGAGACTTGTAATTTAGATGTCAGAAGAAGCAGTACAAGCCGCAGAGGCACCGGTAGAGACGGTTGCAGCGGCAGAAGAAAAAGTAGAAGAAACACCCGTTAATACTGAGGATGTTTCGTATCAGGCGGTCGAAAAAGAAGGAACGGTGACGGCGATATGGGAAATGCAGGGCCAAAAGCATCTGCGTACCATCGACCCGCGTTCGATCGAGGGCAAGCAGATCCTCGCACTGTTCGAAACCGCAGGTTAAATCATTTTAACCACGAAATTTCACGAAGATTCACGAAATATTATTTGTGGGTCTTCGTGTTTTTCTGTCGAAAAGCGGGCAGACTTGCCAGCATGAGTGAGCAACCTAAGAGGTTTTTAGACCAGCTCCAGTATCGGATGATCGAGACTCTCTAACTTGTTTCCATCAAACTCGTTTATTGCGGCGATCCCGATTCCGGCAGATGTCAGAAATATCGCGTCGGCTTTTGCTAAACCGTCGATTCCAACTTCAACCTCATCACACTCAAAATTTTCAAGCACTAATTCTCGCGTAGTACCCGCTAGGCATCCTGTCTTGAGCGACGGTGTGTATAGTTTTTCGTCCTTTAGCCAAAAAATATTTGCCATACAGGCAGATGTGATAGTCCCACCTTCGTTTAGACGCACAGCCTCATCAAAACCCCTCTCTTTCGCGTTTTCAAACGCCAAAATATTCTCGTGATAGTTGCACGATTTAACTCCTGCCAGCGGCGAGCGTGAATTTACCGGATACGGCGAAACCGTCAGGCGAAAGTTTGAGGGTATTGGACGCAGAGCGGCGGTTATCATTGATAAGCTCGTTGTGCGGGTGGTATCGGCTGACCAGATGCTGCTCTGTGATCTATCATAGAACGTGAGCCTCGCACGTCCGTCGGTTACACCATTTTTTTTGATAATTTCATCGAGAGCCTCGCGTGTTTTCTCTTCGGAATGGTCGGACAGATCAATGCGTGTCTTAGCCGCGTTGTCCGTCAGCCGTCGCCAATGCTTATCCCATAAAAAAGGCGCGCCGTCATAGATCGCAATGGTCGTGAAGATGCCTTTGCCGTAGAGTTCGGCATTTGTAGTGTGCATTTAGGCTTCGAGTCTGACCGCATCGCCGTCTTTGGCAGAGATCCGGCCTTTGCGGTCGCGGCAAAATTCGGTGACGAGTTCGGTGAAAAGCTCGCTTCGCTCTTCTGGCGGGACATGACCGCAGTCTTTTAGCACGACAAAGCGCGAGTTTAATATTTCTTTGTGTAGCTTAAAACCATGTCTGATCGGGATGACCGAGTCCTCTTCGCCCCAGATGATGAGCGTCTGCTGGTTGATGAGATGTGCGTCCTGCTCAATGCGGTTGGCGTGCCAGTTGCGCGAGGTCGCGAGTACGGAGTGATGTCCGTCGGCGGCGGCGAGCGGGCGACGGATCGATTCGATGCGGTCGTCGTTGACCATGTGACGGTTGGCTTTGGCGAGCGTGCCGTGCATTCTAAATTTTAGGAAAGTTTTCGAATCGATCAGAAAAGGCGTTATAACTTCGCCGACACCCGGCAATGAGGCAAGTTTCAAAATTGGGTGGTCTTTGGGTTCGTCGTTGCACACGGCGTCAACGAGGACGAGTTTTTCGACCCGCTCCGAATAATCGAGCGTCAGCATCAGCGCCACCGCCCCGCCGTAAGAGCTGCCGACGATGGTCGCACGCCCAATTTCCAAGCGGCTCATAAATCGTGAGATCATACGTGCCTGCGACTGTATCGAATAATCAAACCAAGTAGGCTTTTCCGAGTAGCCAAACCCAAGCAGATCGACCGCGATAACTCGGAAACCCGCATCTGCAAGCATCGGAGCGACCGTTTTCCAAACGTAAACCGATGCCGTATAGCCGTGGATCAGGATAAGAGGCGGCTTGGTCGGGAGGCCAAATTCCTGATAATGCACGCGAGCACCATCGACATTGATAAAGTGCGAGTGCTCGGAATGTGCGACCTTTTCGGCGACCGAATCAAAATCGACAGTATCGGCCCGCGTCAGTAGTTTGACAGCAACCGCCGCTCCGACCGCCCCGCCCAACGCTAGTGCTACGTTTCGTTTTTTCATATTCGTTTGCCTGCCGATATTTTATACCAAAACCACTTTTGGGCGAATAGAACTTTCTGTTTCGTCGTAAAACCCGATGGCGAGCAAATTGTCACTCTCGTCGAGCATCCTTATGGGCTGCCCCGCAGCAAAGGTAATTTCCGTTAGCCGCGTCGACATGCCGGTCTTCGTCTTAGATGCACGATCGTCCGTCAGAGTGATCGACGGCAGATGTTCGACTGCCTCTTTCATCGAGATCAGAGCGGTTGTCGGATCGTCTAATTCCCCAAAAACGTCGAGCGTGAGGCTTTGCGACAGATCAAATCGACCGGCTCGAGTTCGCCGCAATTCTGCAAGGTGAGCACCGACGCCGACCTTTCGCCCGATATCCTCGGCGAGCGTGCGTATGTATGTCCCGGCGGAACAGGCGACCTTAAGTTTCAAGTTCCAAGTTCCAAGTTCCAGGTCCGCGATTTCCGAATTGTCGATGATCTCAAGATGATGAATTGTAACGATCACGGCTTTTCGTTCGACGATTTCTCCTCTTCGAGCAAGCTCATACAGCTTTTGTCCATCGACCTTTTTTGCCGAATACATCGGTGGTGTCTGCTCGATCTCGCCTCGGAATAACGGCAATACTGCCTCGACGTCTTGGATCTTTACTACCTT
>JAYVOS010000274.1:0-5804 GCA_043757775.1 Chloracidobacterium sp.
CACAGGCGGAACTGTATCGCACACATTTATGATCGCAAACATTGGAAATCTTGCCCTTAATCTGACCGGTTCCCCGAAAGTGATTGTGGGCGGAGCAAATCCAGCCGATTTTACCGTGACGGTCCAGCCTATGTCGCCTGTCGCGCCGGATACGGGGACAACCACCTTTACTGTCGTATTCGACCCGACCGCCGTTGGACTGCGCTTTGCTCAACTCAGCGTTGCAAATAACGACGCGGACGAGAACCCCTATGTTTTCGCTATTCAGGGGAGAGGCTCGGGGGTGAGCACCAGCGTAGGTGACCTTGCGGTCAATGTCGGTAACTCCGCACTGTATAAACTTAATGGCACCGACGGAACGATCACCTGGGGGCCTGTCGCACGACCGAACTGCGGGGGCCTGGCCGTGGACCAAGCGGATCTCAGCGTTTATTCCGCCGATTCTCCAAACTGCGGCGGCGGCGGATCGGCCAGCGTGTATAAATACGATTCTAGCGGGACTCAAACCTGGAACACTGCCTATGCCGGGTGCGGCTTCGGAGGAAACTATTATATTGGGAACGGCGGGATCGCCGTTGATACGACCAGCTCTTCGCCGGGCGTTATTCTTACAAAGACGGGTTATTATGGAGACCTTGGAAAGGTCAGCCGAACCAACGGCAGTACTATTTTCTGCGACGCGACCAACGATCTTGCGAGACCGACGATCGACCCGGCGAACGGACAGATCTACGCGATCACGAATGCTAACAGTTACAACACGCTGTATAGCTCAACGAGTTCAGGGACACTGGGCTCTGTTGCCTCCTGTCAGGGGCCAACCGATCTCAGCCCTTCGGACGGCAATTTGTACCGAGGTTGCGGAAGTACCCTCTACCAGATGAATAAAAGTAGTTTGGGCGCAACAGTTTGGAGCCTGAACCTTTCGGCTCTGATCACAGCGATCGATTCGATCGCCGTTCAGCAATCGAGCGGAGGATACATCTTTGTCGGGAGCGTCGGATCGTCCAAAGTGGTTGTGGTTAATCCGGTGACGCAGAACGTTGTGGCGTCGTTTACAACGGTGGTCGGTCCCGCAAGCATGGCGACAAACCCGATAAACGGGAATGTAAACATAGCAAATGCGACGAACTTCGTTTATGCGTATACCCCGGCCGGAGCTCTCGTTTGGACCAGTCCTGATCTTGGAGGCCCGGTTTATAACCTTGCTGCAGCAAGAAATTTCAATGGCGGGACGGCGGTTTCGATCTCCGGACACGTTTATAAGCCGGGCAGTGTCCCGCTGAGCAACGGTATCGTATCGATAACAACATCCGGATCCTCAGTGAGGCGATCTGTCGTTATCGGGCCGGCGGGTGATTATCAATTTGCAAACGTGCCGCGAGGCCAGATCTATACGATCAAGGTAGGGTCGAGGCGGTTTTATTACCCTCCACGGAGCATCTTTGTAACTGACCCGCGGACGGATGTCGATTTTATAGGGCAATAGTGATGCATGTTAATTCATTTACAAATGTCTCGGCGGGTAAAACCGGTATGGTTTCAGTTAAATCGCAATTCCTTTTAATCCGCAGAATATTAGCGTTTCGGACAATCTAGCCAACGTTAATTTCGTTGCATCTCCTAAAACCTTTACTCACAGAAAAAGAGCCGGGACAGATAACGCGGATATTTAATAAATCCGTCTGATCCGTTTTATCTGCGTTTTAACATTTGTAGCCATACTCTCAATTGTCCATGGCGAAACAACCCGTTAGAATAACTTTATAAGACGATAGAAATTTAACTATAAGGAACCGGCATTATGAAGCAAGCAATATTGTGCATCGCATTTTTATTCATTGTGATCGTGATCGGCAATACCGTGATCATCGCCCAAACCGATATGAAAGCACCCGTAGCAAAAAAAGTCCCGCATATATTAAAGATCCACGGTTACGAGATCACGGATAACTATTTCTGGCTCCGCGACCGCAACGATAAAAAAGATCCTGAGGTGATCAAATACCTTGAGGACAACAATAAATACACCGAATCGTTTATGGGCATGCATCAGGCTTTTGCCGATAACCTGTATAAGGAAATGCTCGGCCGCATCAAGCAGACCGACCAGAGTGTGCCTTACAAACTCGGCGACTGGTGGTATTTTACGAAGACCGAAGAGGGCAAACAATATCCGACATATCTTCGCGGCCACGCAAAAGACGGCAGCGATGCCGTAGTGCTGCTCGATCAAAATGAGATGTCTAAGGGTTTTAAGTATTTCGCTGTCGGTGATTTCTCGCCCAGTGATGACGGTAATTACTTAGCGTTTTCCACCGATACAACCGGGTATCGTCAATACACCTTGCAGATAAAAGATCTGCGAACAGGCAAGATGCTGCCGGACAAAATTGATCGTACGACATCGTCCGAATGGTCAGCAGACGGTAAATATATGTTTATCGGACAAGAAGATGCCGTGTCTAAACGCTCTGACAAGATCTGGCGCCACACGGTCGGGACCGATAAAAACGAGTTGCTATACGAGGAAAACGACCTGCTATTTGGTGCCAGCGTCAGCCGTTCGCGTGACGGTAAGATGCTGTTCATCTCGTCACATGCCAAGACGATGACCGAAGCTCGCTATTTACCGGCTGACAAACCTCTGGGCGAGTGGAAAATGCTGATGCCGCGACACGAGGGTCACGAATACTCGGCAGATTTTGACAGCGGATTTTTCTATATTCGCACGAATAAGAATGCCGAAAATTTCCGCGTTGTTCAGGCACCGCTCAATGATCCGTCGGAAAAGAACTGGGTCGATTTTGTTGCTTACAATCCGGCGGTCAAGGTCGAGGACATTAACTTTTTCAAGGACTACGCTATCGTCTCTGAGGTCGAGAACGGCATTGAATATTTGCGGGTACTCGGCACTAAGACAAAGCGTGCCGACCAGCGTATCGAGACGCCGGAGAGCGTGTACACGATGGCGATGGGGACGAATCCTGAGTATGACACGACTGTTATCAGATATAACTATTCGTCGATGATCACGCCGACCTCGACGTATGAATTTGATCTAAAAACACGTCAGAGTACGCTGGTAAAACAGCAAGAGATACCGAGCGGTTACGATAAGACTAAATACGAGACCTCGCGTGTTTGGGCGACCGCGCGTGACGGCGTCAAGGTGCCGATCCTCGTCGTAATGAAAAAGGGAACTAAGCTCGACGGCAAATCGCCGATGCTGCTGTATGCCTATGGTTCTTATGGTATCTCCATGACGCCAAACTTTTCGACTGCGCGGCTATCTCTGGTCGATCGCGGGATGATCTACGCTATCGCTCTGATACGCGGCGGCGGCGAGTTGGGCGAAAATTGGCGCAACTCCGGGCGAATGTTTACTAAGCTTAATACGTTTAACGATTTCGTTGATTCGGCCAAATGGCTTGAGACAAAAAAATACACGTCGGCTGATCGAATGGTGATACAGGGCGGTTCGGCTGGCGGACTGTTGATGGGAGCCGTGGTCAACCAATCGCCGCAGACTTTCAAAGCGGCTCTCGCACAGGTTCCGTTCGTCGATGTGATGAACACAATGATCGATGCGGATCTGCCGCTCACCACCGAAGAGTGGATCGAATGGGGCAATCCGCGTGACGACAAAAAGGCGTGGGACTATATGGTCCAATATTCGCCGTACGACAATGTTAAAAAACAGCCTTATCCGAATATGCTTATCGAAGTCTCGCTCAATGACAGCCAGGTGCCTTATTGGGAAGGTGCAAAGTTCGCCGCCAAGATCCGCGAGCTAAAGACAAACGACAGCAACATCCTGCTCAAAACAAACATGGGAGCCGGCCACGGCGGCTCCTCCGGCCGCTACGACCGCCTGAAAGAGGTCGCATTTGATTATCCGTATGCTCTAACTCAAGTCGGAATCACGAAATGAAGGAGCTATAAATAAAAAAGCGGGCCCGATAGCGAGCCCGCCCTTTTTTGCCTCTGATCGTCGATCAGTGGTTGTTCTTACTCTCTTTGATCTGACGTTTTGCGGCTTTTTCAGCCTGTTTAGCTTCATCAGAACCGACGCCCAAGTTTCTAAGTGTCCTTCCCAGGCTGTCGCCATTTGCTAGCCCTGCAAGGATCGCCGAAGATGTGATTCCCGAAAACCGGCCATTCAAGTTATCCGCCACCACATTCGCGGCGACAAATTGCCCGTATTTTAGGTCAGGATTGGCAAGAAGAGCCGCCATATAGGCCGCACGCATAGCTTCTGGTGTCGTTCCCAGCTTTCGCGAAAGGCCGCGGTAACGGTTTAATTCGTTATCGCTGACAGCGTTTGCATTAGCGCGGGCGAGCCGGGCTCTGTCGATTCCCGCGTCGGAGCGTCCCTTAGACCGGTCCGAGGCCGTTCCAAGTCCGTCGTCCGAGCGTCCACCGGAGTTTGACGACGCATTTCCCATTCCTCGATCAACACCGGGACTACCTGACGGAGGCCCGCCGCCGGGATTACCTGTAGGCTGTCCGCCTCCGTGGCTACCGCTTTTCCCCTGTGCAAACGTTGCCGAACCTATTCCCGAAATAATTAATAACGTAAGCGTCAGAGCCGCTCCTATCGTAAATTTTCTTAACATTGTAATTCCTCCCGAAATTTAAACTTCAAATTTCCTTATCGCCATCGATTGTCCGAACTTCAGTACGATGTTCGTTCACCTGACCAGGTTCGCCGTAGAATCTTATGTAAATAAAGGCGTTCGTATTTGGGTTGACGAAGATCCTAGTAAAAAACCCTTATCAAACGCGATAGCCGGGTGCCGTCTTTCACATAATAACGCCTCACAAGATGTGAACGTCGATTTCCGACCTGCGTCCGGCGATACTGGCCATAATTTCGGTATCCGTGGGCATCCTTTTTCCGCCATGTTCCGTTATCTTGTCCGGGCTGCCAGATGGTGCTGTGATTACCGCGGTTCTTTTGTTTTTCCTTTTCTTGTGCCGAAACCGAACTGTTAGATGGCAGCCAGAAAAGTGTAGTAGCTAAAAGCATTGCGAAAACGAGTAATTTCTTTTTCATAATATTATCTCCCCGGTCACGGGTGTTTAGTACTTGATATACTCGCCCATGCCATCACTACAAGCATACAGCAACTGTAAAGCTTAGTTCGTACGATGCCGTACATAAAGGTGTATAAAGATAAGAAACAATTTCGGGAAAAAGGTGGAGCGAGGTGATCTTTAACGTTTCCCACGCCGTCAAAGGCCTCGCTCCGGTGGAATCCAAACCAGGAGATTTCGATTCCGACTAAATGTTACTCTATGTAAACAGTATTTCCTATATAGCCTTGTAAACACAGGCTTTTGTGAGATGTGAGCGGATCGTGACGAGGGAATTGCGGTCCGTTTTGGCTTGTATCTGACCGCAGATAGACACCATCTGGCGGCGGATAGACACTATCTGGCGGCGGATAGACACCATCTAACGGCGGATAGACACCATCTGACGGCGGATATACACCATCTGACGACGGATAGACTCCGTCTGACGTTAGACGGTTGACCTTTTGGCGGTTTTGGTATAAATTTCGTTCATCGAATTAATTCAAGGGGGTTTTATTGCGGAGGGCGTTTCTCTGCTTTCACATATTTATGATGTAAGGACGACCAAAATAGGAGAAAAACTATGGCAAATAAAAGTTACGATGAATTAATAGACATGCTAAACATACAGGACGCGAATATCGGGACATATAAGGGCGACCTTGCGGCAACCGGCGACGAGATAACTGCGATTAGCGAAGATCTCGCAAATCTGATCTACG
>JAYVOS010000275.1:0-5800 GCA_043757775.1 Chloracidobacterium sp.
TCGCAAAACTTTTCCGTGCTAAATGGACGCCAATGGCGGTGTTGATGAACGCAAACGGCCGCATTGCAAGCTTCACAGGACCTGGCGATATTGGCATTCGTGATCTTGTGAGTCAATTAGAATCCGCTGATAATGTGGATGAATATACATATTTTACGGATGCCGATTTTGTGGGGCAGGTGCCGATAATGATTGGTAAGAGTGTGCCTGATGTTTCGATGCTTACTCTTGGCGGCAGCCGCTTTGGCCTTGCTGATTTTAAGGGAAAACCAACACTTATTGCATTTTGGAGCCCGACCTGCCATCACTGTGTAGAAATGATGGAGGATCTCAAAGAATGGGATGCAACCAAGTCGTCGGATGATCCGAATCTAATTGTGTTTTCGGATGGCGGAGCACATGACCATCAGGCACTTGGCCTCAAATCACCAATAATTCTCGATAAAAGTTTTAACACCGCAACGAATTTCGGTGTATTTGGTTCACCGTCCGGAATTATAGTTGATAAGAATGCTAAGTTCATCTCCGAAACCGCGATTGGTGCTGAGGATATCTGGGCTTTGATCGGCAGACGTAAATAGCTGAAGTCTAAAAGATGGATAAGCCGATTGACTGGACAGTAACTGCACGTGACGGCGATGCAAGGGCGGGAACACTTAAAACAAGGCGTTCGACCATCGAAACGCCTGTTTTCATGCCTGTCGGCACGCAGGGAGCACTTAAGGGAATTCGATTTGAGTGGCTCGAAGACGAGATCGACGCGCGGATAATTCTCGGCAACACATACCATCTTTTTCTGCGCCCCGGCATCGAAGCAATTAGGCATTTTGGCGGGCTACATAAATTTACATCGTGGAACCGATCGTTTTTGACCGATTCGGGCGGCTTTCAGGTATTTTCATTGACTGATCTGCGAAAGCTGAACGAATACGGAGTGGAGTTTCGCTCGCACCTCGACGGAAGTAAGCATTTTCTGTCTCCGGAGGTTTCGATGGAGATGCAGGCGGCTCTCGGTTCTGAGATAGTTATGGTCTTTGACGAATGTCCGCCCGGTGATGCAGGATATGATGCGACTAAGGCAAGTCTTGGACTCACTGCCCGTTGGGCGGAGCGATCAAAAGCTCGTTTCGCAGACATTCAGAGTGCAAGCTTTAGCTTACCCGCCGCGGAAGATGAACAGCCTGAAGCTTGCACTCTGAACGGGAAACAGGCCCTTTTCGGGATTATCCAAGGTGCCGGACACCTTGACCTTAGAAAAGATAGTCTAGAGCGGACTACGGAAATTGGCTTTGACGGCTACGCGATCGGCGGCTTGAGCGTCGGCGAAGAAAAATCGGTGATGTATGAGGTGCTTAATTATCTGGCACCGAAAATGCCGCAAGAGGCTCCGCGATATTTGATGGGCGTCGGCACACCAGAAGATTTGATAGAAGCGGTCAACTGCGGCGTAGATATGTTCGACTGCGTCATCCCGACGCGAAACGGCAGGACGGGAAGTGCGTTTACGTCGCACGGCAAGCTCAATATCCGCAATGCTAAGTTTGCATTGGATGACGGGCCGCTTGACCCGGAGTGTTCATGCTCCGTGTGCCGCCGGTATGCACTAGGTTACTTGCGTCATTTGTATCAGGCGGGCGAGATGAATGCCTCGATAATGATCTCGCATCATAATGTCGCTTTCTTTGTAGAAACTATGAGAAAGGCAAGGGAAGCGATTAACACGGGGACGTTCCAACTGTTCAGAAAAGAGTTTTTAGACAAGCTGAAGGCAAGCGATGCGTAACAGCGTTTGATAAAGCCTCTGTAAATGTATATTATGATTTTTTTGTCTTTCGGGATAATTTACAATGATTAACTACTTATTTCTGTTCCAAGACGCGCCTGCGGGCGGCAGCAGTTTGATCTGGACGATTCTGCCTTTCGTTTTTATCTTTGGCATTTTTTATTTTCTTGTGATCCTGCCGCAAAAAAAGCAAAAGCAGCAGCTCGCAGATATGATTTCGCAATTAAAAATAAATGACGAAGTCGTCACTAATGGCGGCATCATCGGTAAGATCAAAGAGGTCCGCGAGACCAGCTACATCATCATTAGTGCAGATAAATCGTTTTTAGAAATAGGTAAAAGTGCGGTTGTCGGCAAAAAGCCCGAAGCTGGAGCAAAAAAAGTTTTTTTGGCATTTAGATAGCAATGAAGAATACCGGTTTACTAATCAGAACGGCGGTCATAGTCGTCATTACACTCGTTGGCATTTATCTCGTTTTTGGCCCTAGGCACACGCCTACGGGGAGTGATTTTACTTGGACGGGCATTAAAGCCAACCTCGCGAGCAACATCAACCTCGGCCTCGATCTCAAGGGCGGCTCGCATCTCGTAATGCGCGTTAAGACAGAAGAGTATCTCAAGAGTCTTACGACGAATAACGAGACCGCTGCTATTCAAGCTGCGAAAGAAGCCAAAGATGACGCGGGTGCTCCGTTACCAGTTACCGATGCTTCGGCCATCGCTGAAAACGGCAATTATCAGGTAACGTTGAACACGACGGATTCGTCTAAGTTTCAGGCGATCATTGATGCGGTCAAGAAAAAGGTTGATTTTACAGCTTGGACGCAGTCCTCATCAGGAAATTCGATCATCTGGTCGTTGCCTGGACAGGCACAGGGACGTTTGAAGGAACAGGCGACGGATCAGGCGCTGAAGATCATTGAGAGTCGCATTAATGCGTTTGGCGTAAAAGAACCGACATTGCAGCGTCAAGGTGCTGCCGATTCGGGCCAAATACTGTTGCAGATGCCCGGTGTCGAAAATCCCGAGCGTGTAAAAGACCTCGTCGGCAAAACATCGCAGCTTCAGTTGATGAAGATCGTCAGTCCGCCGAGCCCTGGCCCCCTACAGAAATACCCGACCAAAGAGGCTGCTTTGCAGTCGATCGGCGGAAAAGAATCAGACACCCGCAAGGTCCTGCCTTTTGTCGAGCGTGATGATGCGGCAAAAACGGACGCTAAACCAGAAGACAAAAAGCCCAATGAATTTGTCGTCGTTGAGTTTCCGGCTGTCGTTGATGGGACGGAATTGAGAGACGCATCGGCTATCCAAGGCAAAGGCGGAGCCGCTGATTTTCAGATCTCATTTTCGTTCAAGCCATCTGGAGCACAGAAATTTGGTGATTGGACCGGAAAGAATATTAATAACTTCATGGGTGTTGTGCTTGATAATGAGGTCAAGTCGGCAGCCTATATCAAATCACAGATTTTTGACTCTGGTGAGATCTCAGGCAAATTTACCAAGGCTCAGGCCGACGATCTTGCGTTGACCCTGAAATCAGGTGCACTGCCTGCTCAGATCGAATATCTCGAAGAAAGAACCGTGGGGCCAAGCCTCGGAGCTGATTCGATCAGAGCGGGTGTTACTGCATCGATAGGCGGACTGGTGATGGTTGTATTGTTCATGCTCTTTTATTATCGCGGTTCCGGGGTTAACGCCGTAGTTGCCTTGACGTTGAATATGATCTTGACGATTGCAGCTCTAATTGTATTTGGCTCGACGTTGACGCTACCTGGAATTGCCGGCCTGATCCTCGGAATAGGTATGGCGGTTGACTCGAATGTGCTTATTTTTGAACGTATTCGTGAGGAAATTCGCCTCGGGTTTTCGGTCGCCGAATCTATCAGCCTCGGGTTTGATCGTGCGTTTGTAACGATCATTGATACACATATCACGACTATCATTTCGTCTGTGATCTTGTATGTGACCGGATCTGGCCCGATCAAAGGATTTGCTGTTACCCTGATACTCGGATTGCTTATCAATCTATTTACTGCTGTATTCGTATCGCGAACGATCTTCAAGTGGGAATTGAACGGCAACCCGAATAAAGCAACGCTTAGTATTTAGTTTTTTTGAATTAGAAAGATGTTTAATTTGTTTCAGAATATTCATATCGATTGGCTTGGAAAGCGTAAGGTTTTCATTGCCTTCTCCATTTTCATAATGCTGGCAGGCCTTGTGTCCACGATTGGACGCCAGTACACCCCCGGCGGCACCGAAGCGTTTAACCTCGGCGTTGACTTTAAGGGCGGCACAGTCATCGTTGCCAAGTTCAAGGGCCAGCGACCGAGCGATGACGAACTGCGTAACGCCCTGCACACTGCAGGTGTTGCCGATCCAGTCATTCAGGCATCTACAGACAAGCCGGACGAAGTTTTGATCAAGATTCCACTTGTTGAAAACGCTAGTGGAACGGTCGTTGCTCCGGCAGTCGCTGATGCTCCGGCAAACCCAGACACATTAAAGGCTCAGGTTGAACAGGGACGCGGAACTGTTAAAAAAGCTCTTGATACTTTTGGCAAAGAGGCAGAGGGGGAAGCAACTCTCGATACTTCGCTTGATGCCGCTTATAAGATCGTCGGAACTGATTCAGTCGGAGCTATCGCCGGATCGAAATTACGTAATCAGGCTGTAACGGCAACACTCTTTGGGTTGATAGGTATTCTTTTATTCATAGCCTTTCGTTATGACTGGACTTATGCCGCCGGAGCCGTTATCGCTGTGTTTCACGATGTGTTGATGGTTCTGGCATTCTTTTCCGTGTTTCAGTGGGAGATTAACCTTACGGTTATCGCCGCGATCCTGACCATCGTCGGATTTTCGGTCAATGACTCGATCGTTATCTTTGACCGAGTGCGTGAGAATTTGTCTGTAAATCGTACCGATTCTCTGTTCAAGATCACTAACGATTCGATCAATCAGACGCTTTCGAGAACGATCATTACGTCGGGGCTTGTACTGCTTTCAGTGCTTGCATTGGTTTTGTTCGGCGGTGAAGTTTTGAAAAGCTTTTCGCTTGCTTTGCTCGTTGGTGTGGTTTTGGGAACTTATTCCACGATCGCTATTGCCAGCCCGATCGCCATTTGGTGGCAGAATAAACTCGGTGATTCGCGTATTAAGGATGTCTTGGCGACACCTGTCGGGGAGAAGCTGGCATCGTCATCTCGGAGAACTGTTACACGTCGGCCTGTTACGAGGTAGTTAGTTGGTAAAGTTTTGTAAAAATAGCTAAATTGACTCGAAAATCAACCGATTATTCTTGACTTTCGCTATATAAACTTTTAGACTTCATTTCGTTGCTGGTCAATTAACTGTTTTGCTTCCGGTTTCCTCAATTTCTCATATAGAGATAAGGAAACGGAGTTCGTAGGACTTTTGCGTCTGTGATCAGCAAAAGCTAGTTGGTTCCTGCATTTGCAGGGACGCAAAAAGGTTAAAAAATAATTCATGGTTCGGGATAAGCTCGTCACAGTTTTACGCGATAACAACCCGGAACAGCATTTAGATCATCTAATGCAGTAATAGTAACAAGGTTCGTAACCCTTGGCTTGATCGTTTGGCACCGGACAAAGGGAGAAGTAAAATGCTAGATCAATTAGTTGAATCAAAAAGCAATTCGAAAGCGCAAAACCGCTTCTTAACTTTCATTTTAACGACGTTCGCCGTTGTGCTAACGGTAGCAGTAACTGGATGGACATACAGTCTATTTGCTCATGACTTTGGTATGGGAGGCGATGATCTCGCCCTCAGTACACTTGTCGCACCGGTCCCGGTGCCTGACGAAGAGCCGCCACCCAAGCCGGAAAAACAGCCCGAGCAAAAACAGCCCGACGTAGATGTGCGTAAAGAGTTGATCCAGAATATGATGCAGACGCCTATTAAGCCGCCTGACACGCTTAGTACTACTAAGAATCAGGTAAAGGAAATGCGTCTCGATCGTATGACCAAAATGGGCAGTACGGATTCGGACACAGG
>JAYVOS010000276.1:0-5797 GCA_043757775.1 Chloracidobacterium sp.
GCCGTCAGATGGTGTCTATCTGCCCTCAGATGACATCTAAACAAGCCAAAAACGGACCGCAACTCCCTCGTCACGATCCGCTTATATCTCACAAAAGCCTGTGTTTATCTACTTCTGAAGTGTTTTCAGATCAGTAATTCTCAGTATGAGATCGTGCCGTTGAACGTCTCTGTATAGGTTCCGATAAGGTTGCCGTTCGGAGAAAAAGAGAACTGGCCTTGGGCTTCGAAGACAAAAGTTCCGGTAGCGTTCGCGAATCGCCCGGTTCCCCCAGTGATATTTGTGGTTAGGTTCCAGGAAAACGTTGAAGAAGACGTCGGAACCGTAAAACCAGCGTATTGTCCCGTGAGCTAATCACCATTTGCCGTGGTCATTGTAAAAGAGCCAGTAGTTTCACCGGTGGCGATATTAAAGGTGTCACTAGTTACTTTCGTAAACCGACCGACGTTTGTCCCATTACCCTGGGCGTTAGCTACTACATCGAAAACGATCGGGTTAGCAGTCGGCGTACCGACAAACTGCCCCACGATGCGCCCCTTAAAAGGCCTGGTTTGACTTGCTGCAGCGGCTGAGCTGTCAAAACAAACGAGGCTCATAACAAATCATGATCGAAGTGATAAAGATCCGATTGTGTTTCATAATAACTCTCCTGTTTTAATGTTTTTCAAACTCAAAATAATCGTGCTTAATTCCGATAATCGTTGCCAGTATAAGCTAAAAGACCCAACGTGTGGTTATTTCCATATAATACATACATTTTGAGTATTTTATCTGGATCACTCCAGATAAATAATCCTATATATGGAATGGCGATACACGACTTGTGGTACCTGCACAAAGCTTGGCAAAAAACCGACGCTAAATTTACCACAAACAAACACCTACGCCAAAGAAAAAGGCCTCGCGTGGGACGAAGCCTTTTTCTTGTTCAACACGCCATCGTGTCGCAGGAGAACCTGTATGGATATTAATGCACGTCTGACAGCTCGATGAGCGGGCCGGCGTCGCCGAATTCGAGGTCGGCGTTAAAGCCGGAGAGATCGGCACCCTGGATGAGGAACTGTTCGGCTTCGTCGGCGGTGACGGGGCGTGAGAAGAGGTAGCCCTGGCCCGCGCCGCAGCCTAAGGACCGCAGTATCTCCAGCTGCTGCATTGTCTCGATGCCTTCGGCGACGACCTCGAGATCGAGGTTTTCGCCCAGCATTAATATGGTCTTGACGATGAGGCCGGACTTAGCGTCTTTGCCGAGAATGTTGACGAACGAGCGGTCGATCTTGAGACGCTCAAACGGAAACCGCTGTAGATAACTAAGCGATGAGTAACCCGTGCCGAAATCGTCGGTCGAGAGGGCGACGCCGAGTTCGTCGAGCTCCGCAAGCACTTTGGTCGAGCGGTCGCTGTGCTCCATGACGGTGCTTTCGGTGACCTCGAGTTTGAGCTGGCGGGCGTTAATACCCGATGAATACAGCACGTCTTTGACCTGAGAAGTCAGATTTGGATGCATTAACTGCTTTGCTGACAGGTTGACGCTGATCGATAGCGGGAACGAGTAACGCTCCTGCCACTCAGCGGTCTGACGGCACGATTCTTCGAGGATCCATTTGCCAATAGGGATTATCAGGCCGGTCTCTTCGGCTACGGCGACGAATTCACTGGGTAAAACTAGCCCGTGTTTAGGATGTCGCCAACGGATCAGAGCTTCAAATTCCTGCACGCGGCCGGTCGCGAGATCGACGATCGGCTGATACAAAACCTCAAACTCATGCCGCTCGACCGCGTATCGAAGATCCGTCTCGACCTGGAGCAGATTCATATTACGAACGTGCATTTCGGTGTCGAATATCTCATAACGAGCCTTGCCGGCTTCCTTCGCGCGGTACATCGCGGCATCGGCGTCACGAAGGAAATCTTCGGCACGGCGCTCGACGGCACTTGACACGACAATGCCGATACTCGCGGTCGTGAAGACCTCGTAATTGTCTATTTGAAAAGGCTCCGAGATGCTCGACTGCAGGCGTTCGGCAACGTGAGCGACCTCGCTAGCGTCGCCGCTGCGATGCAGCAAGATCGTAAATTCGTCTCCGCCCAGCCTTGAGACAACATCGCCGGGACGCACGCACGCCTGTAGCCGTTCCGAGACACCGATCAGCAATTTGTCGCCGACAGCGTGACCGAGACTGTCGTTTATCACCTTAAATCGATCAAGATCGAGGAACAGCACGGCAAATTTTGCATAGCTATTGCCTTCGGCACGCTCGACTGCCTGCTTGAGATGATTCATGAACGAGACGCGGTTTGGCAGGTCGGTCAGCGTGTCGTGAAGAGCATAATAACGCAGCTTTTCTTCGGCAAGACTACGCTCCGTGATGTCTCTAAAGCAGCAAACACGGCCCACGGGAACTCCTTCCATAAACTGCGGCTGCGAATAACGTTCGTAGAGCCGACCGTCTTTGAGATCGATCAGCTCAGTAGTTGTCGACATCGGGTCGGACCATAATTTCTCAAGATTCAGGAGAAATTGCTCGGGATCGGCAAGCTGTTCGACAACGTGTTTGACAAGATCCTCGCTGTTTTTGCTGTCAATAATTGACTGTTCGACGCCCCACATTTCAACAAACTTTCTGTTACAAGTGATGATGCTGCGATCAAGTCCCATCACGATCATCCCGTCTGCCGTCGATTCGAATGTCGAAGAGAAAAGGGAGACCGTATTGTGCAGCGAGGTTTCGGCACGGCGGCGTTCGCTGATGTCGCGTGCGATGCCCTGAACGCCGACCGGCATCCCGTTATTAACTATCAAACGCGTGCTCAGATCGAGGGGCACACGGCGGCCGTCTTTTGCGATGATCTCAAGCTCATAAGTCGTAGGCAGATCGTCCTCGATCTTGCGTGCGGTCATCGTGCGGGCACCTTCGATATATTCGGGAGCGACGACCTGAGCTATATTCATCTTAAGGGCTTCTTCGCGAGAGTAGCCTGTAATAAACTCGCCGGCACGATTAAGTGATGTAAACACGCCGTTTAGGTCGTGTGTGTAGATCAGATCATTAGCATTTTCGAACAGGTCTTTATACCGCTCTTCATTTTTGCGACTGGCTTCTTCGGCCAGCTTTCTCGCGGTAACGTCGCGGGCGATGCCCTGGACAGCGATAGGCTCTCCATCTTTGTTTATAACGGTGCTGTTAACCTCGAGAGTGATGCGTTCGCCGTCTTTCTTTATGCAATCAACCTCATAAACGGTCTGTCCCGAAGACCCAAGTATCTTTTTCGAGAGCTTACGGTGGACAAGATTAAGGTGTTCCGGGGCAATGATGTCCGTCATATTTAATGACAGAGCTTCATCCTGAGAATACCCGATCACCTGCTCGGCCGCCTGATTTATCGAGATGTAATTGCCCTTTAAATCGTGGACGTAAATTATGTCATTCGCGTTCTCAAACAATTGACGATAACGAGCTTCGCTTTCGTCCAAGGCATCACTCGTTAGTTTTCGCTCGGTTACATCAAGAATTACGCCTTGCCAGCAGAGCAGTTCGCCGTTTTTGTCTTTGATAAAGCAGCTGCGGTCGCGAACCCAAATGATTTCACCATTTTTACAGACGACGCGATATTCAAAATCGACGCTCTCGCCTTTGCTCATCGCTTCGCGAGTTGCACCGAGAACATTATCGCGGTCGTCAGGATGGATGATCCGGTCCCAGATGTCGGTGTCCGTCAACCATTCGTCGTGCGAGTAGCCAAATTTTTCAAAAGTCGGGCTGATGTATATCGGCTTATGAGGAGCTACGGCATCGACTGCGTAGAACATCACCGGCAGGTTTTCGATAAAGGTCTGAAACGTGCTCTCACCGACCGGCGAGGGCATCAAATGCGTTTCGTCGGCTTTTTCTTTTTTTGTTATCGGTGATCTTTTGGCCATGAAAGGCGAATTTGGATGGATCATAGTGATCTATCCTTGGCAACAAGTGAGACTGTAAGCGTTATCGCAAAAGTGTTGTTAATAAACGGTTTGGAGCGTTTATGTCCTTTGGTTTGGCGGACATTGAAGAGGAGCACTAGCGTTAAATCAGTTTTAACGCATATTCATATTACCATTTCAGACAGGGCTGTGACCATCTTTTTCTAATTTAAATAAGCATTTCCCGATTGCAGAAAAAAAAGCTAAACTTGTCGCAAATAATCGGAGAAATATATGAATAAAATAATTGCCATTGCTGTTCTATTTTTTTTGGTCAATGTCGTTGCGTTTTCACAAACGATGCCCGTGGGTGCCGATCCTGCACTGTGGACAAAAGCTTTAAAAATACATAAAAAAGCCATCGTTGTTGACGGCCACAACGACATCACGACGCCGTTGGTCGATGAAGACTGGGACCTGCGAAACAGCACCAAGGGAAAGTTTCACCTTGGTGGTGATCCGTTTCACACGGATGTTGCCCGGCTAAAAGCAGGCGGCGTAACGGGCGAATTCTTCGCGATCTACGTGTCCGGCACGACGATGAAGACCGGCGGAGCGATGCATCGTGCTGTGGACATGATTGACGCAACCTTTCGCGAGGTCGAACGTAGCCCTGATAGTTTTGTTTCGTGCACGACCGCTGCTGAGATCCGCAGTGCCAAAAAACACAACAAAACGTGCATTTTGATGGGCATTGAGGGCGGTTACGTTATCGAAGATTCGCTTGCGGCCTTGCGTGTAATGTACCGGCTCGGCGTGCGTTATATGACGCTGACGCACAACGTCGCGACTAACTGGGCTGATGCTCACCGTGACGGACAGCATAATGGCCTGACCGATTTTGGCAAGGATGTTGTCCGTGAGATGAATCGCCTGGGGATGTTCATCGATATCTCGCACGTCTCAGCAAAGGTCATGCGTGACGTGCTCGACATTACGACGGCCCCTGTGATCGCTTCGCACTCCGATGCTCGCGGGCTTAACGACCACACGCGGAACGTGCCTGACGACGTACTAGCTCGGATAGCGAAAAACGGCGGTGTGATCATGGTCAATTTCTATCCGTCCTTCCTCGACGCCCGCACTAACAAAGAAGAGAATGAGCGTGCCGCTAAACTAAAGCCCCAGCTCGAAGCTCTTCACGAGCAATATAAAGACGATCAGAAAGGCTTTGACGAAGCCGAGCGGCATCTCTTTGCCGCTAACCCGATCTACCTCGCACCCTACACGCGGATCGTCGATCATATCGACTATATAAAAAAGGTCGCGGGCATCGACCACGTCGGGATCGGCTCTGATTTCGACGGCGTCCCGATGCTCCCCACCGGTATGAACGGTGCCGAAGACCTACCGCTCGTCACCTACGAAATGCTCCGCCGCGGCTATTCCGAGACCGATATTCGCAAAGTCCTAGGCGAAAACCTCCTCCGTGCAATGGCCCAAATGGAAAAGGTCGCCGGCAACCGCCAGATCAGCGGACAGGGAAGCCTTAAAAGGATCAAGTGACCCCTTTTCTCTCTTGACTCGCAAATAGAACAGGCGTATACATTTTAGTTAACCGATATTCCCATTGATTTATAAGCTGAGCGTGCCTTTCGCCAACAGATGCGGCGATGGCATGATTTGCTCAATACACGCATCTCTATCTTTGAGGAGAAACTAAAATGAGAAAGTTATTTTTGGCGATCTCGACGCTCATCGCAGCGTCGTTTATATTCACATCGTGCGGAGCCCCGGCCGGCAACAACGTCGCGGCGAACAATACTAATAAGGCTGCTAATGCTTCGAACACAGCTACGGCCCCGGCAGATAATGCGGCCATTGAGGCCGAGATCAAAA
>JAYVOS010000277.1:0-5793 GCA_043757775.1 Chloracidobacterium sp.
CGATGCGCTGGCGCGGTGTGCGGCCTACCGTTCGCGGTGTGGTCATGAACCCGGTCGATCACCCGCACGGTGGTGGTGAAGGTAAGACATCAGGCGGACGTAATCCGGTAACGCCTTGGGGGCAGCCGACGCGCGGGTTTAAAACACGACGCAACAAACGTACGGACAACATGATCGTAAAAGATCGCAGAAGGAAATAAGTAAAGAGATATGCCACGTTCATTAAAAAAAGGACCGTTTATCGATCTTAGTGTTCAGAAAACGCTACGCCGCATCTTAGACGGCGGACCGAAGCCGCCGGCGATCAAGACTTGGTCGCGACGCTCGACGATCTCGCCGGATATGGTCGGTTTGACCTTTGGCGTTCACAATGGCAAACGCCACATTCCGGTATTCGTTACCGAAAATATGGTCGGCCACAAGTTAGGTGAATTTTCGCCAACGCGAATGTTTAAGGGGCACCCGGGAACCAAAGCGGAGAAAATGGCGAAGAGGAAATAGTGAATAACTAAAAGTGAACAACTAAAAACTTTTCACTTTTCACTTTTCATTATTAACTAAGAATATGGAAGCTGTAGCAAAAACAAAATATCTAAAAGGAAGCCCTCGTAAGGCCCGTCTCGTGATCGATCTGATCCGCGGAGTGCGTGTGTCGAGAGCATTGTCGATCCTCAAATTTACGGAAAAGCGTGCTGCCGATCCGATCGCACAGTGTCTGAATTCGGCGATCGCTAACGCAACGTTCAAGGCCGAGCAGCAGAACATCGCAATCGATCCTGATGATCTATGGGTGAATCTGTGCTTCGTCGATATGGGCCCGCACAAACATCGCAGCCGTATGCGTCCTGCTCCGCAGGGCCGTGCGTATCGTGAACAGAGGCATTATTGCCACATCACGATCCAGGTAACGAGCGACGAAAAGCCTAAGACCGAAAAAGAATTGGCGATCGCAGTGTCGATGGCTAAACGCCCGGTCGGTAAAAAGCTCGCAGCTAAGGCTGCCGCTAAAATAGGCAAGAAAGCTAAGACCGAAAAGGTCGAAGAAAAGGTAGCAGTCGCAGAGGCAGTGGCAGTCGAAGAGATTCCGGTTGTCGAAACTGTGGAAACGCCAGTTGTCGAAACGGTCGCGGCAGAAGCCCCGGCTGTTGAAGAAACGCCTGTTGTTGAAGCAGCGGCAGAAGTAGTCGAAGAGCCTGCGGTCGAAGAAACTATAGAGGTTGATTCAGAAGCAAGCGAGGACGCTGAAAAGAAATAATATGGGACAGAAAGTTCATCCATACGGCTTTAGGGTCGGATACAACAAAGATTGGCACTCTCACTGGTTTGCGAAACAGGATTTTGCCAAGTTTCTCGCCGAAGATCTTGCGATCAAACGCGATCTGAAGAAAAAGTTTGGCGGTGGGGGAGTTTCGCACATTGATATTGAGCGTGCGGCCACCCGTTTGAAAATCGTTATCTACACCTCGCGTCCGGGTATTATAATCGGCCGCAAGGGAGCCGAGATCGACAAATTGCGTGAGGATCTTGAGCGTAAAACCGGTAAAGAGGTGCTCGTCTCGATCCTTGAGATCAAGCATCCTGAGCTTAATGCTCAGCTTCAGGCCGAAAAGATCGCACAACAGCTCGAAAAGCGTATCGCTTTTCGCCGTGCGATGAAAAAGACAATGGAAGAATCGCAGCGTTTCGGAGCTCAAGGCATCAAGGTTATGATCGCCGGTCGCTTGAACGGAGCTGAGATCGCCAGAACCGAATGGTCTCTGCAAGGGCGTTTGCCGCTGCACACGCTGAGAGCCGATATTGATTTCGGATTTGCAGAAGCGTTGACCACATTTGGCATTATCGGCGTCAAAGTTTGGATTTATCGCGGTGAGATCCTCGATCCCAATGCCTCGATGGCACGCGGGACGACGACCGACCCGATGAACGAAGTTAAGGTCGAACGCGGAGCACGACGCAATGACCGCGGACCAAGGCGGGACGATAGAAGGTAGTTTGTAAGCAGTAAGCAGTAAGCTGTAAGCAGTGAGATCACTGACAACCGGCAACTGACAACTGAACACTGGAGAAGTTATGTTACAGCCTAAAAAGGTCAAACACCGAAAAGTCATGAAAGGCCGTATGCGCGGAAAAGCGACACGCGGCGAAAAGCTGAGCTTTGGTGATTTTGGTCTAAAAACATTAGAGGCGGCGTTTATTACGGACCGCCAGATCGAAGCGGCTCGTATCGCGATGACACGTCACGTAAAACGTGGTGGTAAGATCTGGATCCGCATTTTTCCCGACAAGCCGATCACCAAGAAACCGGCTGAAACCCGTATGGGTAAAGGTAAAGGTGCTCCTGATCACTGGGTCGCGGTAGTTAAACCGGGACGTGTGCTCTATGAGATCGAAGGTGTCGAGGAAGGATTAGCACGCGAGGCAATGATGCTGGCGGCACAGAAACTGCCTGTTAAGGTGAGATTTGTGACACGTGCAGACCTCGAGGGAGGCGTAGTTTAAGAACATGAAACGGAAAGAACAACTCGATCAACTTCGAGACATGAGTGAAGCGGAATTGAAAGACCAGGCCGATGCGTTAAAAGAATCGCTGTTTCGGTTAAAGTTTCGCAAGACGCTTGGCGTTGGCGAAACGATCAATGATATTCGCCGTGAGAAAAAGACGTTGGCACGCGTATATACGCTGCTCAGCAAAAAAGACTCGTCTGACGCCGCAAAAGCGTAAACGACGCGAGAAAAGAAAATGGTGAAAAAGAAGAAAGACGAAGAGACAGTTGCCGAAACGGTGGAAGTAGTCGAAGCTCCGGTAGAAGAGACTGCGGTAGAAGCTCAAGCTGAAGAGGTCGCTCCGGTCGAAGCTCAAGCTGAAGAAGCTGCTCCTGTAGAAGAAGCCGCTCCGGCAAAGGAGACTAAGCCGAAAGCTACTAAAAAGGCCGCTGCGCCCAAGGCTGCAAAGACTGCTGATGCTAATGCATCGACAGGCGACAAAAAGGTACACAAACGCGCCGAGAAGATTGGCATCGTTGCTTCGGACAAGATGACTAAAACGGTCACCGTTCGCGTGGATCGTCTCGTCAAACACCCTGTCTATCGCAAATACGTCAAGAAGCGTAAGAAATTTATGGCTCATGACGATCTGGGAGCAAAGATCGGTGATAAGGTGAAAATTGTTGAAACGCGGCCTTTGTCGGCAAGAAAGAGATGGCGCGTTGTTGAGATCATTCAGAAAGCTGAGCTATAAGCCAGTAGGCAGCAGCAGTAGCAGAAGGTAGTAAGCCGACTGATAACTGACAACTGACCACTGACAACTGGAGAAAAGATATGATTCAGATGCAGACCTCGTTAACGGTCGCAGATAATTCGGGTGCAAAACGTGTGGTGATGATCATGCCGGTCGGCGGTTCAACCGCCAAGATCGCACGACTCGGCGACACGATCAAAGTCACGGTAAAGGAAGCTTCGCCGGACGGCACCGCCAAGAAGGGTAAGGTTTATAACGCAGTTATCGTCAGGACGAGGAAAGAGGTCCGCCGTAAAGACGGAACTTACATCCGGTTTGATGAAAACGCTGCGGTACTACTCAAAGACGATGGTTCGCCGATAGGCACGCGTGTTTTTGGGCCTGTTGCCCGCGAGCTTCGCGAAAAGAATTTTATGAAGATCGTGAGCTTGGCTCCAGAGGTCATCTAAAAGTGAATGCACAATGCAGAATGCGCAATTTAAGAGATTGAAGAAATGAAAACGGAAAAGACAGGAACAGTAAATAGCAGGATCAAGCGCGGCGACCAGGTCGTATTTATTGCGGGTAAAGAATTTAACCGCTATGACAGCGCCGGAAAGCGTCAGCCTTATCGTGGCAAGGTGCTCGCGGTCGATGCGCGTAACCATAAGGTCAAGGTCGAAGGTGCGATGGTGGTCAAACGTCACCGCAAGCCTGTGCCGCAGATGAATAAAGAAGGCGGCATCTTCGAGCAGGAAGCGTGGGTCAGCGTGTCTAACGTAGCGTTGATCGATCCGGAATCGGGGAAGCCGACTAAGGTTAAATATGAGACCCGCGATGGTAAGAAAGTTCGCGTCGCCAAAAGCGGCAAGGTGATCGCGGAAACAGGTTCTTATAAAAAGGAATCTAAGAAGGCGGTTGACGAAGAAGCACCTGCAGAAGAGGTAAAATAGAAACAGTTACGAGTTTTAGGTTCCAGGTTCCAAGTTTAGGAACAAGAACTCGAAACTTTGAACTAGGAACTGGAAACTAAGAAAATGGCCAGATTAAGAGACAAATACAAGAAAGATATCGCTCCGGCATTAGCTAAGGAGTTTGAGATCACAAACCCGATGGCGATCCCTAAGATCGAAAAGATCGTAGTTAATATGGGATTAGGCGAGGCTTCGTCAAATGCGAAGATCCTAGACGTTGCGACCGAAGAGCTTAAAACTGTTACCGGCCAAAAGCCTGTTATCACCAAAGCTAAAAAGTCCATCGCTGCGTTCAAACTGCGTCAGGGAATGGCTATTGGCACGATGGTCACGCTTCGCGGTGAGAGAATGTATGAATTTCTCGATCGTCTGATCTCAGTCGCTCTGCCGCGTGTTCGCGATTTTCGCGGTATTTCAGGAAAAGCGTTTGACGGACGCGGAAATTATACGCTCGGTATTCGTGAGCAGTTGATCTTTCCGGAGATCGATTTTAACAAGGTCGATAAGACCCGTGGTATGAATATTTCGATAGTAACAACGGCTAGAAATGACGACGAGGCCCGCTCGCTCTTGAAAGCGATGGGAATGCCTTTCAAGGCATAGCCCTGAGTTCAAAGTTCAAGGTTTAATGTTCAAAGTTAAGAACGAACTTGAATCCTAGTCTTTGAACATTGAACTTAAAACTTTGAACTAATTAGTTATGGCAAAGATAAGCAAAATAGTTAACAACGAACGCCGCAAGGAAAAGGTCAAGCTGTGGTCGGCTCGCCGTGCGGAAGCTAAAAAGATCATTAATAACCCGAAATCGACGGTTGAAGAAGTCGATGCGGCGGTTATTAAGTTGCAAAAAATGCCGCGTGACGGCAGCCCGATCCGCGTGCGTAACAGATGTTCGCAGACCGGACGTTCGCGTGGATATTTAAGGAAATTTGGTATATCTCGTATCGCGTTACGTGAATTGGCCCTCGAAGGCCAGATCCCCGGCGTTGTTAAATCGAGTTGGTAGTAACCGATTTTGGATTTTAGATTTTGGGTTTTAGAATGAAGAATAAATCCAAAATCGGCAATCCAAATTCTAAAATGGTTTGACGGAGTAAATAAAGTAATGACAGATCCAATAGCCGATATGCTTACGCGGATTCGCAATGCAATACAAGCGAATCACACACGCGTTGATATTCCGGGCTCAAAGTTAAAGATGGAACTCGCGCGTATCCTCAAGGAAGAGGGCTATATCAATAGCTTTTCGACCAAGGGAGAAGGCGTGAAATATATGATCCGCGTCTTTTTACGCTACGATGCAAAAGGCGTTTCGTCGATAACGCATCTCGCTCGGGTATCGAAGCCCGGCCGACGTGTGTATCTCGGTTCGGATGCGATCCCTAAGGTGCTCGGCGGTTACGGTGTTAATATCGTTTCGACGTCGCAGGGTCTTATGAGCGGCAAGCAGGCTCGGCAGTCGCATATTGGCGGCGAGATACTAGCAGAGATTTATTAAGCAGTAGTCAGTAGTCAGTTGTCAGTTGTCGGCATGATCCGGCTGACAACCGACAACGGACAACTGATAACTGAGGTTATTATGTCAAGAGTAGGAAAAAAACC
>JAYVOS010000278.1:0-1586 GCA_043757775.1 Chloracidobacterium sp.
CTGCTAGGCCACCTTTTAATTTATGCGTTTTTAATTGCGGGTGAAAGATATCAGTTTCTAATAGCTTGAGAGTGGATCTGAGGCTTTCTGAAAGCGCGGGATTTTTCTTGATCGTTTTCTTGGCTGAGCGGGAAAAGGTTGGGGAAAGCAGGAGCTTCACGACAAAACAGCCTCCATGATCTCATCAGCCGACACCGTTTCACACAAACCACTTTCAAATTCGCGTCTGGAGCTTTCGATCTCAGAGCCGATTTCGGTACGCCGTTGCTCGATCAGACGGTTACGCACGATATCAACAAGCATTTCTTTTTCATCGTCTGATAAACCCTCGACAGAATCGAGAACATCTATAAATCTAGTCTGCATAATGACCGCCTCTTTCCATCTTAGATAATATCAGTTTTATCAAAGATGTTCACAGATATTGTTAACAGAAAAAGATGAAATGCGGCGAGCATTGTTCGCCCGCCGCTTATTCCTTACATATATATATATATGTATTAGCAAAGTCGCTATTGGATACGCCGCGTCGGTCTGGTTGCCGGCTGCGTTCCCAATAGTTTAACCGGAACGGTCGTGTTTTTGCCGTTACGGTAAACGCCAACCTGTATAGTATCGCCGATCTGTTTTTTATCGAGATAACGGTAGAGGGCATCTAGATCGTCCATCTTCTCACCGTCTATCGAGGTAATGATGTCGCCAAGCATCACGTTGCCGGAAGCATCCTGCGACACACCGCGAAGCCCCGCATTAGCCGCCGTCGTTCCCGGCGTCACGTTTCGCACAACAAGCCCTGCGTCTATCGGTAGCCTCACGCCCTGCTCTTTCAGACCCGCAATACTGAGCAGATCGGCTCCGATCTTAGGCCTTTTGACCTCGCCATACTGGATAAGCTGCGGGATAACACGCTTGGCGATATTTACCGGTATCGCAAATCCGACACCGACCGAGCCGCCCGCCGGAGCTAGGATCTGCGAATTTATACCTATCATCTTGCCAAACTTATCAAGCAGAGGTCCACCCGAGTTCCCCGGATTGATCGAAGCATCGGTCTGAATTGCCGCGTCGATCGGACGGCCATTCCGTGCACGGATCGGACGCTGCAAACCTGAAATAACCCCGGTCGTAAGTGTTCTATCTAATCCGAAAGGATTACCGATCGCCAGCACTTTCTGCCCGACATTTAATCTATCCGAATCGCCAAATGAAACGACCGTCAATCCTGCGGGCGGATTGTCGATCTTGATGATCGCGAGGTCCGTATCAGGATCGCCGCCGACGACAGTTGCGGGATAATTTTTATCGCCGCCGAGACTGACTGTCAATTTCTGAGCACCTTCGATGACGTGATAGTTGGTCAGGATGTTGCCGTTAGTGTCGATAATCGAGCCGGAGCCGTTGCCCTTGCCTTCTTGGACATCTCCCCACCAGTCCTGCGTATATGATGTTGTATTGATAAACGCAACTCCCGGCGAGATCGCTTTATAGACCTCGATGTTGTTGGTCTCTTCGGTAACCGTTGATGGATCTGAGATGCCGCGTGGAGCGTCTTCGGCAATTGCCGTGGGCGAGCCGTTTGTCTGCCA
>JAYVOS010000279.1:0-1585 GCA_043757775.1 Chloracidobacterium sp.
CACCGGAACGAGCATTAGCGTAAACATTACGATTTGCCGTGCCGTCAATCTTCCCGAAGGCTCTACTACGGGTAACATTAAGATTCCTGCTTTTGCATAATCCTCACGATACATCCACGCAATTGCCATAAAATGCGGAAATTGCCATAAAAACTGCATAGCGAATAACGCCCAAGCCGCAAGCGTGATGTCATTTGTTGCAGCCGTCCAGCCCATCAGCGGTGGCAATGCTCCGGGAATTGCTCCGATAGCGGTCGAGACTGATGTACGAGTTTTAAGAGGTGTATAAACCAGAACGTACCCGATGATGACCAAGAGACCGAGAAAAGCTGTCAGGGGATTAACGACTAAAAACAAATAGATCTCAGCAACTGCACATTGAACGATTCCGAAAATAAGAGCTTCTGTTGTAGATACTTTGCTGGTCGGCAAAGGCCGCGTCGAGGTTCGCGTCATTAGTTTATCTAGGTCGCGTTCCCAATATTGATTAAGCGTCGCAACGCCAAATGCAAGCAGCGTAATCGCGATCATCGCATTTGTAAATAATATCCAATCCATGCTGCCCGTCGTGGCAAGATAAAACCCTGCTGCCGAGGTCAAAACGAGCAATATGGCGATGCGCGGTTTCGTCAATTCGACAAATGCTGCGAAACGCTCACGAGAGCTTATAGCATTGGTCTCATTAATGTTGGCGGTTACTGTGTCCATTTAATTACGATGCGGTAAAACCTTAACTGAAAGAATAACGTTTAATAAAGGTATTTCCAAATTTTAGGCCATTACCGGAAATAACTTGTCTTACAAGCTCAACTTATTTTTAGACGGATGACAAATTGCATACGCCTAAGTTATTCTTTTGATGAAGATGTCAGCTGCCGAAGATTCAATTAAGTCCGTCCCAACCGCCAAACGAAAAACAGCGCCAATACTCAATCGTTTTCTCGATTTTGTGAGCTCTGTCCGGTTTGGTGTTTTTCAGCTATGCGTTCTGGTCGTGTTTGCAATGACGGGAATGCTAATTCTCCAACAAAACGTCCAGGGCTTTGATGCCTATTACGTCTCATTGACTCCGGCTGAGCGAACTGTTTTTGGCGGCCTCGGACTCTTTGATATTTATCATAGCTGGTATTTTAACGCACTGCTGCTCTCGCTATCTCTAAACATTGTCCTCGCATCCATCGACCGTTTCCCTTCGGCCTGGAGCTACATAGTCAAGCCAAAATTAAAAGCTACCAAAAGCTGGTTGCTTGCCCGCAAGGAAAATCAAACGCTTAATTTCGGCAACCAATCCGTCGTAGATTTAGCTGTAAAGATCAGGCAAGAGCTCGAAAATAAAGGGCTCAAAACGACGATTACGGTAGATAAAGATGTGACTTTTGTATTTGGCGAAAGGGAAAAGATCAACCGTCTAGGGGCTTATTTCGTCCACGTTTTTTTGCTCACACTTTTTCTGGGGCATTTCGTAGCTCTCACTACGGGTTTTGACGCTAACGTTCGCATGATACCCGGTGCTAAAACAGATCAAATGCAGATACAGGATTTCGATCTGGATAAAAAACTGCAATTTGATGCAAAGATCCCATTC
>JAYVOS010000280.1:0-5761 GCA_043757775.1 Chloracidobacterium sp.
AGCACATGGTTGACACCTGTCCTCACTGCGGTTCGAAAGGAACCGTTGTTTTTATTGAGGAACAATATGATGACGACGAATCAGAATCTTGGATTGCGGAATACGAAGCGGGACTAACTGGTTCCGCGATGTGCGTGAAATGCAAACGCGGCTTTCAATGGCAAGGCGTACCCTACTAACTCCGTCTAAGGACATGTTCGTTGCATTAGAAAAATTATGAATTGGAAACCAAACATGAAGACAACATCCTTTATCCTAACGATATTCCTGACGATGCTCCTTTCGACTGCCGTTTCGGCGCAGCAGAAACCAATTACGGGCTACGCGCCGGTTAATGGGTTGAAGATGTATTACGAGATCCGTGGGGAGGGTGAGCCTGTGGTGTGGCTGCATGGGGCGTTTATGGCGGTGTCGGGGACTGGATCGATCTCGTCAACGAACTCGACAAGACGCGGAAGGTGATCGCCGTCGATATGCAGGGCCACGGGCGGACGGCGGACATCAAACGCGATATTACTTACGAAAACCTCGCCGACGATGTGGCCGGGCTGCTTGGGTATCTCAAGATCGAGCGCTCCGACGTGATGGGTTACTCGTTGGGCGGTGGCGTGGCGATGCAGGTTGCGATCCGGCACGGCGAAAAGGTGCGAAAGGTCGTCGTCATCTCGCACCCGATCCGCCGCGATGGTTGGGTCAAGGAAGCGAACGACTTTTGGCCGAACTTCAAGTTGGAGATGATGAAAGGCACGCCCGCCGAAACCGAGCGTGAAAAGCTAAACCCTGTGCCAAATTCGTTCCCCGCTTTCTTCGATCACATCAAAGCGACGGCCATGAAACCATACGACTTTGGCGCCGACAATATCAGGGCCACCAAAGCTTCGTTCTTCTTCATCAACGGCGACGCCGACGGCGTCCGAATCGATCACATCGCCGAAATGTACCGCCTCAAAGGCGGCGGCAACAGCCACGCCGACATGATGCCGCGAACCGAATCAAGACCCGCCATCATTCCCAACACAACCCACGTCACCCTGATGAACAAGATGTCAGCAATCGTCCCGATGGTCATCGACTTCCTCGACGCCAAGCCCCAAAAGCAATAGAAGAAAGAAATTTCACCACAGAGGCACAGAGAGCACGGAACAAGATATTAATTAAATGCAGTCAAGGCTCCTCCATCACTGATATTTACATAAAGGCCTTCCTAAAAAACTCTGTGTACTCTGTGTCTCTGTGGTGAAAAAATCCCTGAACAGGTTACAATACGAACCAAAAGGAGAAAATGGTATGGCGAAGATTACAGGGATCGGTGGGGTATTTTTTAAGGGCAAGAGCGATCATAAGGAATTGGCAGCTTGGTACAACAAGTACCTCGGTATGCCGCAGGAGAGTTGGGGCGGCACGATCTTAAGATGGCCCGAGGACACAGCCGAGGACGGCGGCCTTACGGTCTGGACCACGGCAGCGAACGACACCAAATGGTTTTCGCCAAGTGAGTCGTCGTTCATGATCAACTACCGCGTCGATAACATGGACGAAATGATCGAACAACTCACAAGCGGCGGCATCGAGATCACCCAAGGCCCCGAATCCCACGAAAACGGAAAATTCGCCTGGATCATGGACCCCGACGGCAACAAGATCGAGCTATGGGAACCGATGGCTTGAGCGAAAAGAACAAGCGTTCCTAATGCGCTTGTCTATCGCTCGTATTGGCAGTAATATCGTGGTATTTCAGGCCGATAACTAGAAAGATGGGCCAATTGATCAGTAGGTAAATTGTATGAATACGAGTGAACAACAAGTGCTTATCGCAACCTTAAAAGACCGTTTTGAGGAAAACATGGATCGGCACGACGGCCTCGAATGGGCGAAAGTTCAAGCAAAACTTGAAACCAATGACGAAAAGCTGGGCATCATTAGCGAAATGGAGCGAACCGGCGGCGAGCCGGATGTTGTTCGGTTTGAAGCGAAAACAAGCGAGTATATTTTTTATGACTGCTCGGCGGAGAGCCCCAAAGACCGCAGAAGTCTCTGTTACGACCGCGAAGCACTGGACGCACGCAAAGAAAATAAGCCGAAACATAGCGCCGTCGGCCTCGCGGCAGAGATGGGCATCGAGCTTTTGACCGAAGAAGAATATTGGGAACTGCAGCAGCTCGGTGAATTTGATCTGAAAACCTCCAGCTGGCTCAAAACGCCTGCAGAAATGAGAAAGTTAGGCGGCGCGATATTCGGCGACAGACGCTTTGGCCGCATCTTCACCTATCATAACGGCGCCGAATCTTACTACGCCGCCAGAGCCTTTCGCGGTAAACTGAGGGTCTGAGTTTGTAAGGATCGTTATCGGAGATGTATGTCAGACACACCTAAATTTGAAAATACATCGCTTGCATCAGCGTATTTTACAGACGTTTCTCTTGCTGGCGCGACATTTAGTGATGTCGATCTCAGCGGGTCGCAATTTAAGGATGTGAATCTGCAAAACGTAGATTTTGCAGATGTTTCTTTTGCCAATTCAAAAATCACCAACTCCGATCTCAGCAACGTCACCATCGACGACACCAATATTGACGGTATGACGATCAACGGTATTCTTGTTACAGATCTCCTCGCTGCATACGACAAAACCTTGCCTCTAGCTCCAAATCCGTAATGCCAACTGACGCTAAGACGAGTCTCATTCGCATCCTGCAAAACGCCCACGCCGGTGAGTGTGCGGCCGCGTTTGCCTATCGTGGACATTGGAAAAGCTTAAAAGAATCACCTGAAAAAGACCGCATTCGCGCAATCGAAGCCGAGGAATGGGAGCATCGCGACCGTGTCGCCAAGTGGCTGGAAAAACTCGATGCAAAACCACGTCCGATCCGTGAAAAACTATTCTGGATCATCGGCAACGTGCTTGGTCCGTCATGCCATATTTCGGGCTGGTTTATGCCGATGTATTTTGCTGGACGGCTCGAAAGCAAAAACTCAGTCGAATATGAGGACGCCGCTAAATTAGCCACAGAACTCGGTATGGACGATTGTGTTACTGATCTGCTCGACATGGCCCGTGTCGAGCTTGAACACGAAATATTCTTTCACGAAACCGTCACCGGCCATCGTCTGCTGCCGGTAATGAAAAGTATCTTCCGCTGGAGCTAAATAAGAGTTAGCCACAGATGACACGGGTTAAGATGCTAAACACAGATCAAAAAAATAATTTGACCGATCTGTGAAGATCCATTACATCCGTCTGATCCGTGTTCTATTTCTTTGCGTTCCGAAACCACTCTACAAACTTCGGAATGCCCTCGGCGATCTTTGTCGTGGGGTTGTAGCCGAGCATTTCGCGTGCTTTGGTGATATCGGCGAATGTTATCGGCACATCGCCTGGCTGCGTCGGTTGGCGGTCAATGATCGCTTTTATATCAAGCGAATCTTCTAGCAGACTGATAAGTTCCCCCAGCTCAATAGTTTGCGACTCGCCGAGGTTGAATATCTCATACATCGACTTGTCGTAATCGATCGCCGCACGCACGCCCTGGATTATGTCGTCAACATATGTGTAATCCCGCCTCGCGGTTCCGTCGCCAAATACCTGGATCGGCTTGCCTTCGCTTATAAGACGCGAGAATTTATGTATCGCCAGATCGGGTCTTTGCCGTGCGCCGTAAACGGTAAAAAACCGAAGTACAACGATACGAATTCCGTAAAGATGCGAGTATGTGTGGCAGAGCAATTCGCCCGCAGCCTTAGTAGCAGCATACGGCGATATTGGCTGGTATATGCGGTCGTCCTCGGCAAACGGAACCTTGCCGTTGATGCCGTAAACACTGGACGACGAGCCAAAAATAAACTGTTTCACACCATGGTCTTTGGCAAGTTCGAGCAGGTTTAGCGTACCCGTAATGTTGGTCTCCATATAAAGTTTCGGCTCACTTAGCGACGGGCGAACGCCCGCACGGGCCGCGAGATGGACTATTACATCAAAATGATACGAGCTAAATATCGCCGACATCGTCGCTTCGTCGCAAATGTCCGCCTCAACCATCGTGTAATTTGATGATTTGAGGTGTTCGGCAATATTCGCACGCTTGATGTCCGGCGAGTAAAAATCGTTGAGATCGTCAACGACCGTGATCTGCCAACCGCCCTCGGCCAGCAGACGATCAACTAGATGCGAGCCAATAAATCCGGCCCCGCCGGTGACGAGAATATTCTTTGCCATAAAGTTCTTTGTTCGGAGTGCAAGCTTTAGCTTGTCCCTCCTTTTAGCAAGATACAAGCTAAAGCTTGCACTTTAACTTTAATTCAAAAACCGCTGTTTTGTATGAAAGCGGTGCAGAATTTCTTCGAGAAAACCCTCATACGTAAAATTCTCTAAACTATACGTAGGCTTGAGTTTGTACATCAGCGGCAGGGCGATTCGCCATGCCATCCACAGCCGCTGGCGGTCGTTGAGATCCCATCGCCTTCGCAAAAAACTCTCGACCACCTCTACCTCGCTTTCCGATAGCAATGCTACATTAGCCTCTACCTCGGTTTTTTTCTGGACACGAGTAAACGCCACATCGGTCAACGGATTTGAAAAAGTCTCTGCAAATGTCGGAGCCTCGTCGGCACGCTCGCGAACGACGACCGTGCCCGCAAAAATATCCCCGACGCGCTGATCGCGGTGGCTCAAAAATATAACGATCAGGCCTATCGAATACACCGGCAAGATAAATCCCGGCACCGCGTCGCAGATCCGCAGCAGGTTACGGGCGATCGATTCCCACAGCGTCACGGGGCGTCCATCCTCGCGAATGACGCGAAGTTTCATCAGACGTTTGCCCGGTGTCTGGCCATTCCATAACCATTCGAAAAGAATAAAATACCCGGCAAATATCAGAAACAATATAATTATTGTCAGTGCGAGTGTCCATTTCGGCAGATCGTTCAGCAGTTTGTCCGGAGCGTCCGTTACGTCCGAAGACGTGTAACCGGCTATGCTCAGAAAAAACCAAGCGACCAATATGATAGTAAAATACTGGATGAAATGATCTATCGCGACTGCCAGAAACCGATTGCCGATCGACGCCAGAGCAAATTCGAGCGGCACGCGCTCCGGCGTTTCGATAATAAGGCTCTCTTCGGTTTCGATAATGTGCCGCGACATGCTTTGCACATTTATTATTATGAAAATCGGCCGCTAGATGCAAAGCGTAGCTTTTGCTTGTCAATTACGAGCGGCCTCTCCTATACTTAATACAGAGGCTGCGGCTTCTAGCAGGAGATGAAGTTTTGAAAACTGAATTACATCGGAGCGACATATCAGCTGCTGGCTTTCGTTTTGCGTTAGTCGTGAGCCGCTGGAATAGCGATTTGACGTCGAAACTCGCGGCTGGTGCGATCGAGGCTTTGACCGAAGCCGGAGTTGATGCAAATGCCATCGAGACGTTTCAGGTTCCCGGCGCTTTCGAGTTGCCAGTGGCATGTCTCAAGGCTGCAAAGTTAGGTGATTTTGACGCTGTTATCGCGCTCGGCATCGTCATTCGCGGCGATACACCGCATTTCGATTACGTTGCCGGACAGGCAGCCGCCGGTATTTTGCAGGCATCTATGCAGACGGGCATTCCCGTTATGTTTGGCGTGATCACAGCTGACACTTTGCAGCAGGCACTCGACCGAACTGGCGAAAAAGCCGATAATAAAGGCTACGAGGCGGCCGTTTCCGCCGTTGAAATGGTCACCCTGTTCCGCGAAATGGATCGGATGGCCCAAGAAAAGGTTTTTT
>JAYVOS010000281.1:0-5750 GCA_043757775.1 Chloracidobacterium sp.
TCAACAAACTTTCAAGTCGTCACAACAAACTTTCAAGCCTTCTCAACAAACTTTCAAGTCGTCACAACAAACTTTCAAGCCTTCTCAACAAACTTTCAAGCCTTCTCAACAAACTTCTCAGTCATCTCAACAAACTTCTCAGTCATCTCAACAAACTCCTCAGTCGTCTAAACGAACTCCTCAGTCATCTCAACGAACTCCTCAGTCATCTCAACGAACTTCTCAGCCGTCTAAACAAATTATCGGGGTCTCAGCTCAGATCAATGTTGCTTTGAGGTCACTTCCAACAGCATAAAGCACTAAACTTTCCCTATTTCCTCAACAAAAGTGACGCGGTTGATCTCGTGGAGTGTTGTCATACCGAGAAATACTTTTCTGACAGCCGATTCGCGGAGTGATGAGAGGCCTTCTTTTTCGGCTTGACGACGGATCTCGGAGCCGGGGCGGCGTTCGATGATCATTTCACGGATCGCGTCTGACATGTCGAGCAGCTCATGGATAGCAGTTCGTCCGCGATAGCCGGTATGATTGCATGAATCGCAGCCAACGCTGCGATAAAACACCTGATCCGCCGGAACATCTTCCGTACGAATGCCCGATTCCGTGAGTTCTTCTACGGCCGGCGTGTAGGATCGTTTACAGGTAGGACATAAGAGGCGAACGAGGCGTTGGGCAAGTACGCAGTTGAGGGCCGACACAAAGTTATACGGCTCAACACCCATGTTGATAAAACGCCCGATAACATCGATGACGTTGTTTGCGTGAACGGTCGTGAATACGAGGTGACCCGTCAGAGCCGACTGGATCGCGATCTGAGCGGTCTCTTCGTCACGGATCTCACCGACCATGATCTTGTCGGGATCGTGACGCAGGATCGAACGCAGTCCGCGGGCAAACGTCAGGCCTTTCTTTTCGTTAACGGGAATCTGCACGATGCCGTGAAGCTGGTACTCGACCGGGTCTTCGATGGTGATGATCTTGTCTTCCTCGTTGCGGATCTCGTTGAGTGCCGCGTAGAGCGTCGTCGTTTTACCCGAACCGGTCGGCCCGGTGACCAAAACCATTCCGTAAGGCTCCTTAATATAGAGCCGAAAACGCGACACGTCTTCGGGGTCGAAACCGACGACATCAAGGTCGAGATTCTTAAAACTTTCGTTGATCTGTTCTTTATCGAGAATACGGATAACGGCGTCTTCGCCAAACACCGTGGGCATTATCGACACACGAAAATCAACCGTTCGGCCCTTGTAACGCACTCGAAAACGTCCGTCCTGCGGCACGCGGCGTTCGGCGATGTCGAGTTCGGACATGACCTTGATACGCGAGATGAGCATCTGGTGAAACGAAATATCGATCGGATCGACCTTAGCGTAGAGTGCTCCGTCGATGCGAAATTTGACCTGCACATCACGTTCGCGCGTCTCGATATGGATATCCGACGAACGCGATTCCATTGCGTTGTAGAGGATGGTATCGACAAGTTTGATGATCGGAGCGATGGCAGAATCATTTGCGAGACGGTCGAGATCAAGCACCTCTTCGCCCTGATCAGTCTCTTTTACAAGCGATATTTTGAACGTCGAAGCAGCCTCTTGCAGCACACGCTGCGTGGAATCACCCTTTCGTAAAACGACATCTATTGCTCCCGCAGTCGCGACATACGGCACAATGCGAACGTTCAGCACATTCTCCAATTCGTCGAGACGTTCGAGGTTTGTCGGGTCCGCCATCGCGGCGTGTAGGTTGTTTCCCTCGCGTCGCAGCGGTACAAACTGGTTTCGCAGCATCAGATCGACCGGAAGTTTTGCAAGCTCTTCGTGATCTACAGGCGATTCTTGCTCAGGCGGCAGCAGATCGATAAACGGAAGACGGTATCGCATCGCGAGGGCCTTTGCCTCGGTCACCTCCGGCGGCTGTTTGTCCAAAAAGTCGCTGACCTCGATCGTTGGTGCTGCTGTATTTACTGTTTCAGTCTGTTCCATTTCTTTGTGCTATTTACGCCCGCTAGTCGGCCCGGACGAGATCATCTGGATAATCGGCAGATATATCGCAAGCAAGATCGTAACGACAACGCCCGCCATAAACAAAAGGATCATCGGTTCTAGCAATGTTGTGAGCTGTTCGAGTCTAACCTCGGCTTCGGAATCGTAAAATCCCGCAACCTCATCAAGCATCTCACGCAGACTACCCGAACGTTCACCGATCCCGACCATATCAAGTGCTAACTCCGGCATCCAGTTTGCCTGTTCGAGAGCCTCGGTAAAGCCTCGTCCCTCACGGATCATTGGTAATACGCTCTGACTTTTTCGCCGCAGCTCAAGATTATTGATCGCCTGTGAAGATATCTCCCACGAATCTGGTACCGTGATGCCGCCCGAAAGCAGCGTCGAGAGCGAACGCGAGAGCTGCGCCGTCGCCATGTTACGTATTAACTGCCCGGCAATAGGTATTCGCAGTAAAAACTTGTGCAGCATTAGCTTGCCGCTGTAAGTTTTCAGCCACACGTAAACTACTAGGCCAATAATTATCGCAAGCGGCAGCAGCCAAATAATGTTGCCGGAAATACCGTTCGCAACCGCTAATACTACAACCGTAACTGTCGGCAAACCGCGATTTGCGCTGAGACTCTTAAACAGATCGGACATTCGCGGGACAATGTAAAGTGATAGAAACGCAACCATCATCGTTGCCGCAACCAGCAGGAACGCCGGATATGCGAGAGCACCGCGAAGTTTACGCGAAATACCGACGCTGCGTTTTAAATATTCGACAAAGCGTGCAAGAACGTCGTCGAGGGCGCCGCTCTGTTCACCTGCAAGTATCGAGGCCGTGTAAATGCGAGGGAATAATCCTTGTGCTTCGAACGCTTCTGAAAGCGGGATGCCGCTTTTGATCTTTTCCTCAACATCGGCGAGGACGATACGCAGATTACCCGAAGCAGAGCGTGTTTTTAATAACTCGATCGACTGCAAAACCGGAATACCTGCTCGAAGCAACGCTGAAAGCTGCTGGTTGAATAACAGGAAATCCGCCTGCTTGACCTTGCCTTTTTTGCTGCCGCCGAGAGAGAGCACGCCTGACAGGCCTTCGTTAGCGGTCGAGACAGCAAACACACGAAATCCTTCGCCCTCGAGACGCGTGCGCGCCTCGCTGGCGGCCGTTGCTTCAACTATTCGTGTAACTATCTCACCCGAAGGCGTGCCGAGACGGCAAATGAATTCGGTCATATCCAGGTCAACAATTGTCTATTAGCCAAAATCTCACCGAATTATATCACGCAACCGACAGGTAAATGTTGCACGTGCACCGCATCAAATATTTTCGTGCCGCAAAACAACTATTACGCTGTACGCATCATCCAAAATTTATCTTGTAGCGAGTGTATTCATTCAATAGAATGCAGAGTACTGACTGGGAGCATTATGGCTGTTTTTGAGCGTCTTGGTTTTGTCCGCATCATCGGACTAAAAAGTTCCTTGTTTTTTGCTCTCTCTTTGCTTGTTTTCAGTTCATTTACGTCCGCCCAAAACCCCTCGCCGACACCCACTCCCGAAGACGACAACAGCGGCCCTGTTCGAATTAAAACTGATCTTGTGACGCTCACATTAACCGTCACCGACCTTTACGGACGTTATGTTTCAGGGCTTAACAAAAATGCGTTTACCATTATAGACAATAATCAGGAACAGGATATAACGTTTTTCAGCGACAGCGACGCTCCGATCTCAGTAGGTATTTTGTTTGATGTTTCCGGGTCAATGGGGGGCGAAAAGATAAGTAAGGCTCGTAAGGCACTTGCGCGATTCATAGCTACGAGCCATCCGTCTGACGAATACTTTCTGATAGCATTTAATAGCAAGGCCCAATTGCTGCTTGACCGCACACGTGACGGCGATGCCGTGCTCGATAAACTCACGCTCGTTCAACCGAAAAACAATACCGCTCTTTATGACGCGGTTTATCTGGGTATTGAGAAAGTCACCAAAGGCAGTCATAACAAACGTGCATTACTTATTATCAGTGACGGACAGGATAATTCGTCGCGGTATAACTTTGGAGAGGTTCGCCGCCTGATCAAAGAATCGGACGTTGTCAGCTACGCTGTCGGCATAATGAATGGCAATGATTCGTCGAGTCCCAACGGTATGCAGGGGCAGGCATTTCTCGATGAGATATGCTCCGTAACGGGCGGTAAGGCGTTTTACCCGCAGACGGATGTCGAGATGGATGAGATATTCGAACGCATCGCTCTCGAACTGCGTCATCAATATTCCGTGGGTTACATACCAAAAGACTTCCAGCCGGACGGAAAATGGCGTAAAGTAAAAGTTAAGGTCAAACCCCCGAGGGGTTTGCCGCGTCTAACGGTTCGCGGGCGTGATGGTTACTATGCCACGCCAAATCCGGCTTATCGCTAAAAGGCATCTATATATAAAATGAAAAGAAGTCTATATCTGCTAACTATCGTGTTTGTGGGCACGTCGTTTGTGTCTCTGTTAAATTCGCGCTCGACGGCAAATGCTGCGGGCAAACCAACGCCTACGCCAAAGGCAAAGACCACGCCGACACCTATGCCTGTTCCGGCACCGACATCTATTGTCGTAAAACCGACGACGGCACCTACCCCAACGCCTGACGAGATCATTAAGATCGACACTGAGCTTGTCAATCTAAACGTCCGCGTTATCGATCGTAACAACCGCCCGGTCAACAATCTGACGGAAAAAGACTTTAAGATCCTCGAAAATGGCGTTCCGCAGCAGATAGATTTCTTTTCTAAGGCCGAGGTTCCGACCAATTACGCGATGGTTATCGATAATTCGGGTTCGATGCGGCAGCTGCTCGACAAAGTTATCGAGGCGGGCAAGATACTTGTGAGCACTAACCGACCGGACGACGAGACGATGATCATTCGTTTTGTCAGCCGTGACAAGATCGAGATACAACAGCCATTTACTGCGAATAAGACCGACCTCAACGATTCGCTGGATAATCTATTTATCGAAGGCGGCCAGACGGCGATCATCGATGCGGTTTACTTAGCGGTTGAAAATACGGACGAATACGAAAAGACGCAGAAATCTGACGATCACAAACGCCGTGCTCTGATACTGGTCTCGGACGGCGAAGACCGTAACAGCTATTACAACGAAAAGCAGTTGTTTGACCTGCTTCGCGAATCCGAAGTACAGATCTACGTTATCGGGTTTGTCAGTGAGCTTAGCAACGAGGGCGGGTTCATTACCAAAAGCCCGCAGGGCAAGGCAAAGGCTTTCCTAGAGAGAATCGCAGCCGAATCAGGCGGCAAAGCTTACTTCCCTACTTCGTCGGCGGCATTGCCTGATCTGGCAAAAGAGATCTCTAACGAGCTTCGGACGCAGTATTCGATCGGCTATATCCCTTCGAACGATGCGAAAGACGGGACTTACCGTGCTATCAAGGTTCAGGTCGAGGATGGTCCGAAACAGGAAAAACGCATCGCCGTAACAAAAGCCGGCCGCACCGTTGAAGGCAGAACGCCTCCGACCAAGCCTAAAGAATAGGTTTTGGATTGTTTACGTTAAAAAGACGTTTTGAGTATTGATACTCAAGACGTTTTTTTGATCCCGACTCTCCATGGAAAGCTGGAGTCCACCGCCATGCAATGGGTTCCCGCGTTTCGCGGCAAATAGCCACGCACCTTTAGGGCGTGGTTAGTTGTTAGGAATGTTAAAGGGCGTTTTAACGTCCTTATCGGCTCGGGCTTTAGC
>JAYVOS010000282.1:0-5709 GCA_043757775.1 Chloracidobacterium sp.
TCAAGATTTTTTGAAAAACGGCAGCCAGCTAACTCCGCAGATGCGAGAGCGTATCAAACAGCAGACAGGTGCGACCGACGCCCAGATAGATCAACGAATAAAAGATGCTCGCGGCACTCAGCAACAGGCACCGAAGCAACAGGCACCAAAACGCGGCATTAACGAAAATTACGCCCGCGAACTGATGGAGCTGCACACGCTCGGCGTTGACAATGGCTACACGCAAAAAGACATCATCGAGGTCGCGAAATGCTTCACAGGCTGGACGATCGCTGATCCGCGTGGCTATCGCAAAGCCGCCGCCAGCACTATCGAAGGCAACGAAGACAAACGTATGGACCGCATACAGCGTCAGGCTGGTGTGCCCGAAGATGTCGAGAGCGGCGAATTTTACTTTAATCAGCGTTGGCACGATGCCGGCGACAAGATGTTTATGGGTCAAAAGATCAACGAGGGCGGTGTCAAAGACGGCATGAAAGTGCTCGATATGCTCGTCGCGAGCCCTTACACAGCAAAATTTATCGCCCGCAAATTGGCAGTCAAATTCGTTAACGACAACCCAAGCGAAGGCCTCGTCACGCGTGTCGCCGATGCGTTTCACAGTTCGAACGGCGACATCAAAACGACGCTCCGAGCACTGTTTAGCGACAAGGAATTCTTTGCACCGGAAAATTATCGTGCAAAGATCAAATCACCGTTTGAGCTTGCCGTCAGCTCGGTCCGCACGCTCGGTGCCGACACCAATGCAAGCGGAGCTATGGTCGCGATGCTCAATAAACTTGGCGAGGTTCCTTATGGTTATCAGGCTCCGACGGGTTACCCTGACACTGCCGAAGATTGGGTAAATACCGGCGCCTTGCTCGAACGGCTAAACTTTGCCGTCGCGATCGCTAGTAATCGAATTCCCGGCACGCGTGTCGATCTCAATGGTTACAACGGGAAAGACAGCAAACAGATCCTCGACAAGGCGATCTCGTCAATTCTTGACGGCGAGATTTCAGCCGGAACACGTGCAATGCTTGCTAAGCAGATCGAGCAGCCTCTGCCAGACGTCAGGGCAGGTAATGAAATGAGCGACCAAATGGACGTGCCAAATATGCGCGGCGGACAGCAGGGCGGGCAAAATCGACAAGCCCGCCTGCTAAACCCGAGCGGCAATCCTGAGGTTTTTAAGGTAGTAAGTTTGGTGCTTGGAACTCCAGAGTTCCAACGTCAATGATCTGCTGTTCTTTTATTGGAAAACGACTACGCCACGCAATTAAAGCGTGGCGTATCTTCGTTTTAAACGGGTTATAACGGGTGACATTCGCCGTTAAATATGGTCTTATTTTTATTGATCTTAGTTAAATGAGTACACTATCAAATGAAACCGTATCGGAAGTTTTCGTCGCAGTTCCGGTGTATAATCACGCCGCATATATCGAAAAATGCCTCCGCTCGATCTTTGAGCAGACCTACCAACCGATAAAACTGCTCGTCATAGACGACGGCTCGACCGACAGCACGGCTGAGGTGGTCACACGTGTCTTGCGGGACTGCCCTTTTGATTCGGAGTTTATTTCACGCGAAAATCGCGGGCTCTGCGCGACTCTTAATCAAGTATTATCACTCAGCACCGGCAAGTATTTCGCTTATGTAGGTTCAGACGATTTCTGGCTGCCGGACTTTTTGGCGGCTCGCGTCGAAATGATGAACAGACGTCCGGAAGCCGTTATCGGCTATGGCCACGCATATCTCATCGACGAAAAAGATGTGGCTTTTGACTCAACTGCAAATTACACCTCAAGCTGGGGCAATTATCCTGACGGCAATGCTAGAGAGATGCTGCTAAATGGTATCGCTCCGATCAGTTCGACGGTATTTTATCGGCGTGCGACCCTCGAAAAGGTCAGGTGGAACGAAAAATCGCGGCTTGAGGACTACGAATTATATTTGCAAATGGCGCAGTTAGGCGATTTTGCCTTTGACCCGCAGATATTATCGATTTGGCGCGAACACGGTCATAATACAAGCAAGGATCTGCAAATGATGGTCAGAGAGGTGCTTGCCGCACAGCAACGGCACGCAGCGCGATTGAATGTCCGCGAGGCCGAATTAGAAAGGATCCAGACCAGAACCAAATTCAAATATGCCGAAGAATTTCTCCAGCATGGCGACAAAGGAACGGCTATGGATCTCGCTAAAGACAATTGGCGGGGAGCCGGTTCACCGACCCAGCTTGCCAAATTTATGCTGCGAATGATGACGCCAATGCGTGTTGTAAATGCTCGCCGAAGTATGAAAAAGAGCGGTACAAAATAAGTCGCACAGAACTAAGGAAAGAGAAATATTTCACCCGCACAAACAGAAAACAGAGATCAGATCACGCTCATCGAACCTCGCCGTTCGTTGGTAAGTATCGACCTGCGTGAAATATGGCGGCACCGAGAATTGCTATTTTTTCTCACCCAACGCGATGTTAAGATCCGCTACAAACAAACCCTTATCGGTATCGCTTGGGCTATTTTACAGCCCATCATTACGGTTGCGATATTTACCGCTCTGTTTAGCAGATTTGCCCAATTCGACACCGGAAATCCCCCATACCCGCTTATCGCCCTGAGCGGAATGATCATCTGGCTGTTTGTCCACACATCGATCACGATGGCGAGCAACAGCTTTGTCAGCAATACAAATCTGGTCACCAAAATCTATTTTCCCCGCATCATTTTGCCGGTCGCTGCGGCACTTGCATGTGTGGTGGATCTTTTTATTAGCCTGATAATCCTTGTGTTATTTATGGTGTATTACAAGCCGGATATAACATGGCAACTTGTCCTGATACCGCTATTTTTGGCCTTAACGATTACGCTCATTGTTTCGTTAGGAGTTCTATTTTCGGCGTTGAATGTACGTTTTCGCGATGTTAAATTTGCTCTGCCCTTTATGCTTCAGGTTTGGATGATCGCCTCACCGGTATTTTATCCGGCGGCAGCGATCCCTGAAAAATGGCGGCTCGCATTTGCGATCAACCCACTCACGGGCATACTCGATGGCTTTCGCAGCGCGTTATTTGGATCGTCGTTTGACTGGCAGGTGATCGGTATCTCATCGGTAACAATTTTGGTGATAGCATTGTTTTCGCTGGTCGTATTCAAATGGATGGAGGACGATTTCGCAGACATTGTATGACCGCCATCAAAGTCGAAAATTTATCCAAGCTCTATTATCTGGGCGACCGTCTGCCAAATTCGCTGCGCGATCTGGCGGCAAAGTTTTTTCGCTCACACTTAACTGCAGACAAAGATGAACTGTGGGCACTGAAAGATCTGAACTTTGAGGTTAGAGAGGGCGACACTCTAGGTATCATTGGCCGCAATGGTGCTGGTAAATCCACACTGCTCAAGATCCTATCGCGTATTACAAAACCGACGAGCGGATCGGTAAAAATTCACGGGCGCATCGGCAGCCTGCTTGAGGTCGGCACAGGATTTCACAACGAACTTTCCGGCCGCGAAAATATCTATCTGAACGGTGCCATACTCGGTATGAAAAGGGCCGAGATCAATAAAAAATTTGACGAGATTGTTGCGTTTTCTGAGATCGAAAAGTTTCTCGATACGCCCGTAAAACATTACTCGAGCGGTATGTATATGCGGCTCGCATTTTCGGTCGCGGCACATCTCGAACCAGAGATCTTGATCGTTGACGAGGTACTTGCGGTCGGTGATGCCGAGTTTCAAAAAAAATGTCTAGGCAAAATGAGTGAGGTTAGCCGTGCTGGCCGGACGATCATCTTTGTCAGCCATCAGTTGGGGTCGATCGCACAGCTTTGTAACCGGGCGATAATGCTCGATAAAGGCTCGCTTGTGATGGACGATAACACCAATGCGGTCATCGAACATTACATCAATCGCGGAAAATCGAGCCTTGCGACTTACACCGCAGATGACATGGCAAAGCATCGAGAGATGTATGTTCAAAATGCCGCTGTCTTAAATGATGCGGGCACAGAACAAAGCTCTTTCGGGCATGATGAACAGATCTGCGTGCGAGTGAAATGCGCCATCAATAAAATGGTTCGCGGCACAGAATTAAGGTTTGCGGTGAGAGATATAAAAGGTGTCCTGATCTTTGTCTCCGACATCGCCGTCGATTCAATTGACGGATCGAGTAAGGAGTTTGAAGCCGTATTTGCTGTGCCGCCGCACATTTTGCGTCCGGGAAATTACTCGCTGATATTTTCCTTATTTGTCCCGCATCAGTTCTCGATCGAGCAACTCGAAGACGTGGCTTCTTTTTCGATCTTTGACAATGGCACTCAGTATGCACATAGTGAGGGGACTGATTATGGCGTAATATTTTCTCCTTGCAAAGTGACGATCAAGCAAATTGCCTGAATATAAAGTGATGAGTATAAAAGGTTTGGTTAGATCGGCTGTCAATCGACTGGGTTTTGACCTAAATAAATTACCGGATAAAACACCGACTATTTTGCCCTCGAAAACCGACGGCGGTATCGGCTTTTATCAAACGGCACACGGCAACTATTTTCTTCCTACAAACGTGTCTGACGATGTTGTTATCAACTGCATCAAAGCCGGACATATATTTGAACCGGAGGTAGTGGATACAGCTAAAAGATTTATTAAACCGGGAACATCTGTCTTGGACGTTGGCTCAAATTTTGGACAGATGGCGGTGGCGTTTTCTAAGCTGGCCGGAGAAAGCGGCGCTGTTTATGCGTTTGAGGCACAAAAAAAGGTCTTTGACCTGCTTGAGAAAAATCTCGCGGCAAACAGCATCGGTAATGTCCGGCCGATATTTAATGCTGTCTATTTTGAAAGCGGAAAGACCTTTCATTTCCCCGAGCCCGACTTTGTCCGGTTCGATTCATACGGGTCGTATAACCTACCGCTAGATCTCAAGACGGGCCAGGAGGTCGTGTCCTTAAAGATAGACGATGTTGAGATCGAGCAACCGGTCAGTTTTATGAAAGTTGACGTGCAGGGCTGTGACCTTTTCGCGATGCAGGGTGCGGGAAACACGATCAAAAAACACCGGATGCCGATATTGTTTGAGTTTGAACAGCAGTTTCAGGACGAATACCACACTAGTTTTCAGGATTACGTCGAGTTTGTTGATTCGATCGGCTATAAATTTGTCGAGGTAATTTTGAATAATAACTATCTGATAGCTCCTAAGTAAGAAGATTTAAATGAAAATTTTGTTTATAAATCACAAGCGATCTCAATGCGGTGTCTATGAGTTTGGACGAAACATCGGTCTCGCGCTAAAAAATTCAAAGTACGAGTTTTTGTATTACGAATGTGACTCGATCAGCGAATTTAAGGCCGCTGTCAAAGCAAATGACCCTGATCTGATAATTTATAACCACCATCCCGCCACGATGCCGTGGCTGACATCGTCTGTCACGCGAAAGATAAAGCTGCCACACATCGGCATAATTCACGAAGTAACCCAGATAGTAGCCGACCAGGTAGACAATAGTGTATTTGATTTTCACATCGCTCACGACCCAACACTGTTGCTAAAAAATCCGACGATATTCAAGGCCGGCCGCCTGATACCGCATTATGAAAACAAATTCGACTTGCCGGCTATAACGACAATAGGCAATTTTGGATTTGCCGGCAAAAAAGGCCAGAAACGTATCGTCGAGATGGTGCAAGACGAATTTGATGAGGCTATTGTGCGTATCAATATTCC
>JAYVOS010000283.1:0-21727 GCA_043757775.1 Chloracidobacterium sp.
GGCAGATCGCCATATTGCTTACCGTCCACCATCTTGACGCTCTGATGCTGGTGCGTGTAATCTTCGTGCGGCTCAGTAAAGCGGACGGCGGCAAAACCATTTTCGAGAAACGGGATGTGATCGCCGCCGCGTCCGTATCGGTCGCGTCGGTAAATCAGCGTTACCTTAAATTTAGGCGAATAAATATCCACCATTTCCTTGATATAACGCCCGAGTTGACGTGATGCCGAATCGTTCTCACCGCCGACACTCCTACGCGAATTCGCCTCGGCAGGCGTTTCATTTGACGGAACGCCCTCCGCAAAAACACGGATCGTCTGCCGGTCCGGTGCGTTTTTGTAGCTGGTCACTCCGCCAACGATGTCGTTTGTAAACATCGCCTCGATATTGATCTTTTTCTCGACGGCCTGTTTTGCAAAGTAGGTAGCGCCAAGCAATCCCTGCTCCTCGCCCGGCACCGTCATAAAGATAATAGTTGCGTCAAACTTTCGCTTTGACATCACTCGTGCTAATTCAAGTGAAACCGCGGTTCCCGATGCATCATCATTCGCACCGGGAGCATCACATTTAGCATCCGTCGCGTCTAGATTACACATCGAATCATAGTGCCCCGAAACGACGTAATATCGTTTCGAGTCTGTCGTGCCGTTCAGGATAGCAAAAACATTTGTCAGCGTGGTCGGCTCGGCGACACGGGCAGCTTTTGGCTGGACGAACGCCTCTTTCTGCACATCGAGACAACCGCCGCAATCCTTACTGATCTTAACGAACTCGCCAAATAACCAATCGCGTGCGGCACCGATACCGCGTGTTGGATCATCCTGCTCGGACAAGGTATTACGAGTGCCAAACGAAACGAGCTTTCGTATTGCCGTCTCGATATTTTTTGCAGAAACCTCCTTGATCATTTTAGCGATCTCGGGGTTGGGCTTAGCGGATTTTTTTTGACCGAAAGTCTGAACAGTCGAGAGACAGAGACACAAAGTCAGAATGACAAATAATTTTATTTTCATGATGCTATTTAATTATCGGATTAGCCACAGATTAGCACGGATAGACACAGATAAATAGGCAAAATAGGTGATTTTGCCATATCTGTTTATCAATTAAGTTAGTGGCTAATTTATCCGGTAAGCTTTGCCTTTCCAAACGATAACAACAGTGCCGCTGATCGACTGGGCGATCGAGCGAAGCCCGGCGTCGAGTTTTTGGTAGTCGTCTGTGCCGCGGCGAACATTGGTGGTTCCCTGACTGCGGTAAGCGGTGTCATACCAGGCACCGTCGCGATTTTCAAATTTCTTGCCGCCTGCGGTCTTGACCGGACTAGGAGCGGCCATACCGCCGGCAACGGATTGGGCGGCCACATTATTGTCCAGAGCATTGCGTTGGTCTGATGCACGGTTCGGGCCGGTTTTCTTAGCCGACGGCGGTACCGTTTCGCGAGCCATTCGGTCTTCGGACTCTTGCTTTGCTGCCGCTAGATCTTTGGTTTCTTTGGCCTTGTCGGCGTCATTTTTCTCGTCACTCTTGCTTTCAGGCTGATCTGTTTTCACCGGAGGTGCCGCGGCGACTGGCTTTGCAGCTTCAGAATAGCCTTCACCGGAGCTGGTTCCGGTATCAGTGGGTGACGGGCCGGAAACTCCTGCTACGTCTGCTCGTCCTGCACTTGTTCCGGTAGCTGCCGAATTGGAAATCCCGCTAGGGATTACCGCAGTATTAGCCGGAGCGGCTGAGTTTGCGGCCACATTGGCACTATTGGCTGCCGGGGCGGAGGCGGCTGAATACGGTGCGTTTGTGATGCCTTTGTCATTGACCTGCGAGACATTTACCTCGCCGCTACGATTTTGGAGCACGAGATAGCCGAGTACCCCGCCAAATGTCAGCACAAGTGCCGCCATTGCCATCGCGAGATTTGGTGTGCGAAAAAGTTTGCTGTACCACGGCACCGCAGTTGCAACTGCCTCCGCAATAACATTCGAAGCGGACTCCCGTGTAGGAGAGGCAACCGCTTCGGTGTTAGTCAAGATAGTGTAAGAGAGCTGTTTTCGACACTGGTCGCAATCGGCAAAATGCTCCATAAAGAGAGAGCGTGCCTTTTGCGGCAAGGCATTTTCGGCAAATGCGGCGACCGCGTCAGCATCGAGGTGGTGCGCGACGGCTACAGCCGCACCGCTACCTTTCCGCGCTTTTCGCAGGATCGCATCCATTTCTTTGTCGAATTTCAGTTCCATCGGATCGTTATAGGTTTCCTAACCCACTTACTGAACGCATTACGCCCAAAAATCTTGCACGAATATGACCAGCATCAGTATGGCGAACATCGTCTCTAGGTTCATTCCCAGGCTCGCGGCTGTATCCGAGAGGTGCTTTTTCACCTCGGTTTCGCTCCAACCGTGCTGTTCGCGAAGATTTTTCTCTACACCTTTGCGAATGTCAGCCTGCACCCGCGTCAGCTTGCGGCTCGCCGTCGCCTCGTGATAGCCAAACGTCGCGGCGATGTCTTTTAGCTTAAGGTCGTCAAAATAGTATAACTTTAATATCAGGCGATCCTCGGCCTGCAGCGAGGCGATCGCTGCTTGAAGTGCATCCGACACATCAGACTCGGCTTCGTTGCCCGCAAAGAGCTCCTCAGGATTTTCGCTGTGCGACGCAAAATGATTGTTATCGTGCCCGGCGACCTCATTCGCTAGATTTTCAAACTCGCGATCCTCTTCGATCTGGACAAATTTCGACTGCTTGCGAAATTGATCGACCGCCAATTGTGAAACCACCGCACGCAGCCAACCCGCCAGCGAACCCCGACCCGAATAATATGCCAGCTTGCTCTTCTTATTTCCGTCTGCATCCGTACGCAGCCCGTAAAGTTCGGCCCAGATCGAGCTTGCTAGATCCTCGGCGTCTTCGTTATTCGACGAGATCTTGCGTGCGGCGGACTTAACGGTCGAGTCAAAATTCGCCACAAGATCTTCCCAAGCCTTTTCGTCACCGCGTTCGCACGCTATGATCAGACACAGATCATCGGCCCGTATTTCGTCGATAAACTCTTTGATCGCACTGTTTGCAGCATTCGGCTCGTCACGCAGCAAATATTTGTCTAGCGCCGCACGAACGCGGTCAGAGACATCGCCGCCCGTCAGTCCGCGCGCGTTTTCCGCACGAGAGACCAGATACTCTATCGCTTCCTCAACCGTATTTTTTTGCTTCTCGGCGATCGGACTCATTCAAAAGTTGACAAAATTTTAGCACTCTTTTGATGAATGTTTTAGCGTGCGGCGTTGTTCGGGGCTTATTTTAGGTGCTTTCTCAAAAACGACACGATCTTATACCCGTCGTAATAGACCCAAGGCTTGACGCCGAGCGTGTAATGGCCGCAGGGCATCGCGGTGGAGCTGTGTTTGATATTGTGGCGTTTGATCTCACGCAAAATGTCGCGTGAGAGGTCAACAGGGAAACTGAGGTCGTAGAGCGTGTAGATGTAACGTTGCGGACGCGGCGGGAGTTTGGCGAGTTTGTCGATGTAAGACATCGGCGAGATCGGCAGCCAGTATTCGCGAAGTTCGTCTAGCGTCAGATTGTCTCCTATGCCCTCTTTTACCGCGTAGGTCGATAGGCCGTGCCAGACGATGTCCGCCGGATAGCCCGAGACGTGGTTGAAAACCGCCGTATCGATCTGCATATCGTGAACGAACGCAAAAAAACCGACGCAGGAACCGATGCTCGTCCCGACGATGCCGATCTTTTCATAACCCTGCTGCTTTAACCATCGCACCGCCGAACGGGCATCGACGACCGATTGCTGTAAGCCCTGCAAGGTCCGCCCGACATTTGGTGCGACCAGATAATCAGCGCGCTGCAGCTCAGGCGGCATACGCTCTTCGTGAAAGGGCAGCGTCATCCGCAGGGCCGACTGCCCGACCTTGTTAAAGATCTTGCACAGGTCAAAATATGTTCCCGCTTTCGCATTCCAATGCGGAAGCACCAGCACGGCCGATTTCCGGTTTTTCTCGTGCGGGAAATACTTAGCATAAACGGTATTATTCTCCGGAGATGCCGTATCGAGACCGCTCGTCCAGGTCAGGCGGTCGCCGTCTAGATCGTAATCTGAAATTTCCGGTGAGAAAAAAAACTCGTCGCTATGCTTGACCGCCCATTTCGAGTAATTGCTGAAATCTTCGCGAGGGTCGCCGCCGGCCGCGTGGTCTCCAATAAATTCCGTGCCCCAGCCAAACGGATGCACGACGCGGTTATCTTCGAGAAACGCGAAGTGCCGTTCCCGGCTGTGCATGTAACGTTTGAGCATAAGATAAGAAAATTTAACCACAGATGAATCCGGATTTACACAGATAAGAATACTTGATCTTTATCCGTGTCTATCTGTATATATCTGTGGTTAATTCAATTTTCACGCAGCGGCGGCTTTGGCTTTTTGGACGACCTTCTCGTAAAAAGCGATGTATTGCGGAATGATCTGCCCGGTCGAATATCTTGAAACGGCTAGCTCCCGGCCGCGTTCGCCAAAAGTACGACGCATTTCTTCGTTAGCGAGCAGCTTGAGCGTATCCACGCTCATCTTTTCGACGTCCCCAACTTCACTCAAAAATCCGCTTTCGCCGTCATTCACGACTTCTGGAATTCCGCCAATTCGAGTAGCGATAACGGGAACCTCGCACGCCTGAGCCTCGAGTGCTGCGAGTCCGAAAGATTCAAGTTCAGACGGCAACAAAAACACATCCGCAACGCCGAGATAGTCGGCTATATTCGCTTGTTTTCCGACAAATTGAACGTAGTCTTTCATTCCTAGTTGTTCCGCGTGATAGTAAACTGCCGAGCGTTCCGGCCCATCGCCAACCATTATGAGACGTGCATTTTCGCCGGCTGCACGGACTTTTGCGACTATCTCTATGCAATCCGCAGTGCGTTTTACCGGGCGGAAATTCGAAACGTGCACGAGCAGTCGTTCGCCGTTTGGAGCTAATTCAGCACGCAGAGGCGAATCCGGAAGCCGTAGATAATGCTTCTCACAGATAAAATTTGGTATGACCTCGATCTCGTCAAAATCAAACGTCTCGATCGTAGCCTGTTTCAAAAATTTCGACACGGCAGTCACTCCGTCCGATTGCTGCAAACCGTAACGCGTGATCGGCAAATACGAGCGGTCAGCTCCGACTAGCGTGATGTCGGTTCCGTGCAGCGTAGTAATTACAGGCACATAACGCTTTTGCTTGATAGATTCGCGTGCCAGTATCGCACTTATCGAATGCGGTATCGCGTAGTGGACGTGAAAAAGATCGAGCTTTTCGGCACGGGCGACGGTCGCCATTTTGGTCGCAAGTGCGAGGTCGTAGGGCTGGTGTTCGAACAGCGGATATGACATCATTTCCACCTCGTGAAAATGGATTCGCTCGCTCAACTCGGTCAGACGCGTCGGCAAAAACGACGAGATAAAATGGACGTTATGCCCGCGTTCGGCGAGGTCGCGGCCAAGCTCCGAGCCGACGATACCGCTGCCGCCATAAGTTGGATAAACCGTAATGCCAATATTCATTACTTTCTAGTCTAGCGAGTCTGGAGAGTCTGGCAAGTCAAGAGAGTCCTCTAGTTCAAGAAAGTTTCCTTGCAGAGACTCACTTGACACACTAGAGATTTCCAGCTCACTTGACTCTTTTACGCACTAGGTAAACGATGCCCTGATTGTCATCCGAAAACAGGAATGAATTTGCATCGAGCTTGATGATGTCGCACGGGCGCCCAACGACGTTGCCTTTTTGCAAAAAGCCGGTCATAAAATCCTGTAGCGGCTCGCCTTTACGCATAATGACGATCTTGTAGCCATGTCCGACGGCCTTATTTGTCGAACCGTGCAGCGATACGAGAAATGCGTTTTTGATCGTATCGGGCGTATCGGCATCGTCAAAATAATCAAACCCGAGCGCCGATGCATGTGCAGGGAAAAATGCATACGGAGCGGCCACGTTTTTGCATCCCTCTTTGCGCGGATACAGAGGGTCGGCCATTATCTTGCCCGACGAGGAGTAACAATGCGGCCAACCGTAATCAGAGCCCTCTTTTAAAACATAAAATGTTTCGTCAGGCTTTTGTAGGCCCAGATGATCCGATCCCTGATTGGTCGCAAAGACAAATTTGCCTATCGCCCGCAAGCCGACAGCATTGCGTAATCCTTTAGCAAACTGCCGCTGGTCGCTGCCGTCGGGATTCATTTCGACGATGCTCGCCCGCACTTTTTCTTTTTCAATGCATGCGTTGCACGACGATCCGACCGAAACGTAAAGCTTGCCGTCAGGCGAAAACGAGATCGTCCGAGTCAGATGCCAACCGCCGTATTTATAACTCAGGCCGTAGTCGGGAAAGGTCGCGAGCGTCTGCGGTTTCGTGTCGGTCGGAACGGTCTCGCCGAGTGTAAATTTGCGCCGCGTCAGCTTGTCCGTCTCGGCGAGATAGAGCCAATCCTGTCCTGATGCGTCTTTGTAAAACTGGACGCTGTTCGGGTTTTTGAGGTTGGCCAGATATGTTGTGACCTTAGAAAATTTACCCTTCGCCGCATCCCATCCGTCGAGAATATATACCCTGCCAAGCTTGTTGTCAGCCAGATTGTACATATCCGTCACAAACATGCGTCCGTCAGGCGCTTTCGCAAAAAAACGTACACGTTTCAGTCCTTCGACCGCCGGAATGATCTCAAAATCGCTCGCAAGATTGAGGTTAAATGACTTTCCGCTCTTGAGCGTGACCTTGTTAGGCACGAGTTTCGGCTGGGCCGTTACCAAAACCGGAAGGAGATATATTGCGATAATCAATAGTCTTTTCATATTTTTACTGAACTTTAGATTGTATTTCAGGCACAAGCCTCAAAATGCGATCGTCATCTTTCGCAGCATTTCCCCGCCCGTCTCGGTTTGATGTCGAGAAATAAACGTATCCATCGGGTCCTTGCTCCATCTCGCGGATGCGTCCATAGACGTTTTCGAGCAGATTTTCCTGCCGTACAACATCGCGACCATTTAGGACGACCCGAATGATCCGCTTGCCTACCAGACAGCCGAAAAAGAAATTGCCGCCGAACGCCGGAAACTGCGTACCGTTGTAAAACATACCGCTACCCGGTGCACACGCCGGTGAATATTCGAGCAGAGGTGATTCCATTCCGGCCCGTTTTTCGTTGTGATGTATCTCCGACCAGCCGTAATTTTTGCCGGCCTCGACAATGTTTACCTCGTCACCACCGGAGCCTTTGCCCTCGAAAAAGCTCGGCCCATGCTCGGTCTGAAACATCAACCCCGAACCTGGTTGCCATGCCAGTCCTTGAGCATTGCGGTGTCCATAGCTCCAAGTCTCCGGTCTTGCGTTAGGCGTAGATACATACGGATTGTCTATTGGAATAGTGCCGTCATCATTTAACCGCAACGTCTTTCCGGCAAGCGAATCTAGCTTTTGAGCAAGATTCCAATCGGTCGAATCGCCGGTCGTGACATACAACTTGCCGTCCGGCCCAAACCGGCAACGTGAACCTGAATGATTTGGCGCTCCAGGAATGCCGTCAACTATCACCTTGGGCTCGGTAAATTTGCCGCCCGCGAATTTATACCGCACGACCTTAACCCGTTTTCCGTCGGTGTTATATGAATAGACAAGATAGATAAATGAATTTGCGTCAAAATCCGGGTGAAGCGTAATATCCATCAATCCGCTCTCGCCCGTTGGCTCGACATCAGGCACGGTAAAAACCGGTTCGGTCCGCAGTTTACCGCTCTCGATTATCCGCACCCGACCCAGGCGCTCAGTTACTAGCAGATCCTTATTCGGAAGCCACGCAAATGCCCAAGGCACCTCAAGCCCCGTGGCAACGATCTCCACCTTAAATCTCTGATCGCCACTCGCCGTCGAAACCACTGCATTTTCAACAGTCCCGGCCGATGCGCAGGCTTGACTAAAAGCCCACAACAGCAAAAACCAAATTGTCGCGACAAATCGTTTCTTCATCAGCCAAAACACCTCCGTATTGTTCCCAATATAACATTAGACTGCGTGTCACGCTTTGCCCTGATTTGCCGAAAGAGTAAAATAAAAAAGCAATAAGTTTTCAGGGGAGCGTGAGCTGAGAGTTGTCGGTAAATGACAAGACCCTAAAAACCTGATGCGGATAATACCGACGAAGGGAGAAAAACGATGAAAGAACAGTTGTCAGTTGTCAATGGTCAGTTGTCAGTAGAAAAAACTAGCGTTGAGGTAAAACTGCCGGCCTCGCGTAAAGTTTATATCGAAACTAATGGCGGCACGGTCAATCAAAACAAGCATAATTTAAGAGTGCCGTTTCGCGAGATCGCCCTGTCGCAGTCAAAGGATTTTGACGGCACTTTGCAGGAAAATGCACCTGTCCGAGTGTATGACACGAGCGGTGTTTGGACAGATCCAAATTCGAAATGCGACGTTCGTGAAGGTCTGCCTGCCCTGCGACGCGACTGGATCGTCGGGCGCGGCGATGTAGAGGAATATGTAGGCCGAGAGATATTGCCGCAAGACAACGGCTACCTGACCAAAGGTGCCGAAGAGATCGCAAAAGTCAATGAACGCGGCACTCTCGAAGAATTTCCCGGCCTACGCCGTGCTCCGCTGCGGGCAAAATCGGGTTCGTGCGTCACACAGATGCACTACGCCCGCAAAGGAATCATAACGCCTGAGATGGAGTACGTAGCGATCCGCGAAAACCTCGGACGGCAAACCGCTCGCGAGCATCTGGAATTGTCCGAGCGCAGTGACCGCTCTTCTCTTAATCATCAGCACAAAGGTGACTCATTCGGAGCGGCGATACCGGAATTCGTCACGCCCGAATTCGTCCGTAGCGAGGTCGCTCGCGGTCGGGCGATCATCCCAAACAATATCAATCATCCCGAATCTGAGCCGATGACTATCGGCCGTAATTTCCTCGTTAAGATCAACGCAAATATCGGCAATTCTGCCATCGCATCGAGCATCGAGGAAGAAGTCGAAAAAATGCGTTGGTCAACCCTATGGGGAGCCGATACGGTAATGGATCTCTCTACGGGTAAAAATATTCACGCGACCCGCGAATGGATATTACGCAATTCGCCGGTGCCTATTGGGACAGTGCCGATCTATCAGGCTCTGGAAAAAGTGAATGGCAAGGCCGAAGATCTGACCTGGGAAATTTACCGCGATACGCTGATTGAGCAGGCTGAGCAGGGCGTCGATTATTTTACGATCCACGCCGGCGTTCGTTTACCTTATATTCCGATGACCGCAAAACGGACGACGGGCATTGTCTCACGCGGCGGTTCGATCATGGCGAAATGGTGCCTCGCACACCATGAGGAAAGCTTTTTATACACCCGGTTTAGAGAGATCTGCGAGATCATGCGAACGTATGACGTCGCATTCTCGCTTGGCGATGGTCTGCGTCCCGGCTCGATAGCCGATGCGAATGACGAGGCACAGTTTGCTGAGCTTGATACGCTTGGCGAACTGACAAAGATCGCTTGGGAGATGGATTGCCAAACGATGATCGAAGGGCCAGGCCACGTGCCTATGCACCTGATCAAAGAAAACATGGACAAGCAACTCGAGATCTGCGGTGAGGCACCATTCTATACGCTTGGGCCGCTGACGACCGACATTGCTCCGGGCTACGACCACATCACTTCCGGCATCGGAGCCGCGATGATCGGGTGGTTCGGCACGGCGATGCTCTGCTATGTCACGCCGAAGGAACATCTCGGTCTGCCAAATAAGCAGGATGTAAAAGAAGGCGTCATCACATACAAACTCGCCGCTCACGCTGCTGATCTTGCAAAAGGCCATCCCGGAGCACAGTATCGCGACAATGCCCTGAGCAAAGCTCGCTTCGAATTTCGCTGGGAAGATCAGTTCAATCTCGGCCTCGACCCGGAAAAAGCAAAAGAGTTTCACGACGAGACCCTGCCCGCCGAGGGTGCAAAGCTCGCCCATTTTTGCTCGATGTGCGGCCCTCATTTCTGCTCTATGAAGATCACGCAGGACGTTAGAGAGTACGCCAAAGAGCAAAATATTGAGGCTGAAAAAGCACTTGCGGTGGGCATGAGCGAAAAAGCAAAGGAATTTATTGACAAAGGTAGCGAGATTTATCAAGGCAATGTGCCTGAGGGCACCAAGCATGACCATTAGTAAAAACCTATTGACATCGTCGTTTAGTGAAAATTACACTTGTTAGCGGTCGCACACTTGCTTAATAAATGAAAGTTGTTATCCTCGCCGGCGGACTCGGAACCCGTTTGGCCGAAGAAACCGAGGTAAAACCCAAGCCGCTCGTCGAGATCGGCGATCACCCCATTTTGTGGCATATCATGAAGATCTATGCCCACTTTGGCTACAACGAATTTATCGTCGCTCTTGGCTACAAAGGCGATCTCATTAAACGCTATTTCCTCGATTATCATAATTTGCAGCCCGACATGACTCTGGATCTCGCAAGTGGAAACACAGTGTTGGGCGAATCTGAAACCGAAGATTGGACCATTCACCTTGTCGATACCGGAAAAGCGTCGATGACGGGCGGACGTGTAAAAAGGCTTGCAGACTATATCAACGGTGAGACGTTTATGGTGACCTATGGCGACGGTGTTTCCGATATAAACATCGGCGAGCTAGTTAAATTTCATAAGTCTCACGGTAAACTGGCAACAGTTACTGCTGTTCGCCCGCCTGCACGTTTTGGTGAAATTCTCATCGGCGAAGATGCGTCTGCCGAGTTCAAAGAAAAATCACAGACTCACGAAGGCTGGATAAACGGCGGTTTTATGGTTTTCGAGCCGCAGGTTTTGGATTACTTAGATGGCGACGCGAGCGTGCTCGAGGTCGATCTGCTCGAAAGGTTAGGCATCGAGAAACAGTTGACTGCTTTTGGACACGAAGGTTTTTGGCAATGCATGGACACGCTGCGTGACAAACGACAACTCGAAGCGGCCTGGGACAACGGCGATCCTCCATGGAAACTATGGTAGAAGATCTCAAAATTAACAACGGCTTTTGGCGTGACCGACCGGTTTTCGTGACCGGTGCGACTGGGCTTGTAGGTAGCTGGTTGGTAAAAAGCCTGATCGCAGCCGGTGCCGATGTCGTCTGTCTGGTCCGTGATTGGGTTCCGCAGAGCGAGCTTGTCCGAGCTAATTATCTCGAACACGTCACAACCGTTCGAGGCGAACTCCGCGACCAAGCGACACTCGAACGCGTCCTTGGCGAATACGAGATCGACACCGTTATACATCTTGCCGCACAGACGATAGTCGGCGTTGCCAATCGAAATCCGGTCTCGACCTTCGAATCAAATATCGGCGGCACGTGGTCACTGCTCGAAGCCTGCCGCCGCTCGCCGCAGGTCAAGCAGATCGTCATCGCCTCGTCAGACAAAGCTTACGGCAGTCAAGAGGCTCTGCCATACACCGAAAACACGCCGCTAAACGGCGAGCATCCCTATGATGTAAGCAAATCGTGCGCCGATCTGATCGCCAAAAGCTACGCTAACGTCTATGATCTGCCGGTCGTAATCACACGCTGCGGCAATTTTTACGGCGGCGGCGACCTCAACTGGAACCGCATCGTGCCTGGCATGATCCGCTCGGTGCTGCGTGGCAACCAGCCAGAGATCCGCTCGGACGGCACATATGTTCGTGATTATTTTTACGTCGAGGACGGAGCAGCAGCGTATATGCTGCTTGCCGAAAAACTCGCCGCAGACCGCAGCCTCATCGGCGAAGCATTTAATTTTTCTAACGAGGCCCAGATCACCGTCAGTGAACTGACCACTATGATCTTGTCGCTGATGAACTCAGATTTTGTGCCCATTGTCCGCGGCGAAGCCACTAACGAAATTAAACATCAATATCTATCTGCCGAAAAAGCCCGCCGCATACTCGGCTGGTCGCCGCGTTTCACCTTAGAAGAAGGGCTTACAAAAACCATCGACTGGTATCGTGATTTTTTGGCAGATCAGTCAGACGCGATAGTCTAGATCTCGATAGACATCCTCACAATGAATTCTGAAATTTCTATAACTGTAGATCCTGCGCTGGCAGATCCATTGACCTCGGAACGGCAGAGTGCGGGATGGGACATGCAAAACGCGTCACGGAATTATCTGTGGCTTGTGATCTCATATGGTGCCAGTGCGGTATTCGGCTTAGCGTCTGTTCTATTGCTAACCCGTTCGCTCGGTTCGGAAAAGTACGGCGGGATCATCGCTATCATTGCCGCCTCACAGGTCGTTCAGATCTTTCTTAACTGGTCCACGGTTGCGATGAACAGGTTTGGCATCGAAGAGTTTGTAAAAAACGGCACTATAAGAAATTCCTTTTGGAGCCGAGTATACCTTCTCATTCCCAACATTATTCTAACCTTTGCACTTATATCCTTGTGGTTTCCACCGCTTTCCAACTGGTTAAAGCTTCCTCCGTTCGCTTTTTTGCTGGTGGCGGTTAACCTTTTTGGCGGAGTGCTTTGGCTTCATTTCCAATATGCCTTGCAGGGGATCAAATTGTCGTGGCTACAAGGCACGCTGTTAGCGGTCGAAAAACTGAGCGTTTTTGTTGCGATTTTGATCTTAGTGATGATGAAACGCATCGACGTGTACTCGGCCGTAATTGCTTATTCGTCTGCACCTCTCATTATGTGTTGTGCGGCGATAATTTTCTTGCGCCGGTCGATCTCGTTTCCTACAGCCCTGGATACGGCGCACATCAAGAAAATGCTCCTTTATTCACTGCCGCTATTTCCCTTTTCAGTGATCGGATATTTTTCTTCGAACTATCTCGACGCGATATTTATCATAAATCTTTTGGACTTGCCGAAATTGGCTGCCTATTCAATTGCGGTTCAGATAAATAGTGTGCTTCTCACGTTCCCAATACTCGCTAATTCCTTGCTGTTGCCGATGTTTGTAACAATGCAGACGACTGAAACTGAGCTGGGAGAAAAAAGCGAAGCTTATTTTACCCACGTTGTTCCGGTGCTCGGGCTCATTTGGGGTGGCGGCTGCATCGCGATATCGCTAGCAGGATACTATCTTATCCCATTGGTTCTAGGCAGGGATTTTGTGGAAACGGGTACGGTGCTCTGGATACTATTGACGGCCTCAAACTTTCATGCGGTGATATATTTCGGCTATGCCGCACTGGCTAATGCCCATCTGCTGAGCAGTGTCTCTCTATATTCGGCACTATTCTCCGCAGCCACAAATGTTTCGCTTAACTTTCTGCTTATTCCGCATCTCGGCCTGCGAGGATGCGCCTTGGCGACAGCGGCGGCCTTTTTAGTCGGTCTAATAACTTTTGTGATCTTCTTGAAACGTAAGATCCCGCTAAAAGTATCTTGGATGCCGATCGCGCTTGTGCCGGTTGTGATCGCCCTTGCGGTGGTACTCATATTCTCAGCACCGCTGGCAGCGGCGGCTGTTTGGCTTATTGCCTGTGGGGGAGTTATTCTTATCTATTACCCTTCTGCCCGCGTAGGTATTAACATGCTGATCGCTCGGGGCCGGAGTCCACTTACTACTCCATGACTATCAAGCGAAAAATAAGGCAGATTTATGAGTTCTTGCCTTTCAGACAACAAATATTCTCGATCCTCCGGCACGTCTGGCAACCCGGAGAAAAAATCACCAACTTCGCCTCTTTCGAGGGTGATTTTGCGGTCGCCGTAGAAGATTACGGGTCCTTTAATATCCATCATTACGGACATGGCTTCCTCATCGAAAATGACTTATTTTGGGGCGGGCTCAATACAGGGCACGAAAAGCTATCCATATCCTTGTGGATCAAACTTTGTCGCGAAGCGGATGTGATATTTGACATTGGTGCCAACACGGGCATCTATTCGCTTATCGCTAAAACGGTAAATCCTAAAGCTAAGGTATTTGCGTTCGAACCGATTCGCCGAATATACGAAAAACTCGCCGCCAATGTAGCATTGAACAATTTTGACGTGAAATGTTATGAGGTCGGCGTATCGAATAGCGACGGAACGGCGATGATCCACGATCTTCCGTCGTCTGAGCACGTTTATTCTGTCACGATCGGAGGCAGCATCCATGGACCGGACGTAGAGACTGTCCCTACAAGCATACGGACGACGCGGTTGGACACATTGGTCGAGCAGGAGCAATTGGGAAATATTGACCTGATTAAGATCGATGTCGAAACACATGAGCCACAAGTCATGGAAGGATTCGAAAAATATTTGGATATGTTTCGTCCGACGATCCTTATCGAAATATTGAACGACGAGATAGGAGCGAGAATTGAAGAATTGGTAAAAGGAAAGCGGTACCTCTATTTTAATGTAGATGATAAAAAGAACAGTGTTCGCCGGTCGGAGCATATAGTGAAAAGCGATCATTATAATTACCTTTTATGCGACGAGAAAACCGCCAATATGTTGGGGTTGCTCGGAAGCTGAGACCTAAGATCTTCCGCTACACCAGGCCATCATCTATCGACCATGACAACGCACAATAGTCAAAAAACTCATAAGCCACGGCTCGCCTTCGTTATTCATAACATGGCTGGTGGCGGTGCCGAACGCTTTGTTACGCACCTGCTGACCTGTTTAAAAGATGAATTTGAGATCCATCTTATTTTATTTGACGACACTATCGAATATGACCTTCCTGAGGGTCAGATCATAGCTTTTATTGAGAAAGGCTTTAAGACACGCAGTAATCTCGCCGGAATAGCGCGACTTCCGATCAATGCACTGCGGCTTAAAAAATATTGTAAAGCCAACGACATAGAGCTTTTATTCTCATTCCTCAACCGGCCAAACTTTACAGCGTGCATGGCCAAGATTGCGGGACTCAAGATCCCATTGATGATGAACGAATGCTCATATACCCCTCTATGGTTCGATGAGGGAGATCTACGAGGTAAGATAGCAAAACGCATGATATCTTGGCTTTACCCACGTGCCGATGTCATACTGCCTGTCTCTGAAGGCATTCGAGATGCCCTGATCGAACATTATGGGGTAAACACCCGTTATCAGGTGATCACGAACGTCGTGGATCTGTCAGATATTCAGCATAAAATGGCCGAGCCGGTCGATGACGTAAACTTCGATAGGTTCACGTTCGTTAAATTAGCCTCTTTTAATCCATGGAAAGACCATATAACCCTCATTGAGGCATTCCGTCGTCTTGATCGTAAGGACATCCAATTGCTGCTCATTGGAAAGGGAGGAAGAATTGACGAGATCCGCGAGTTGGTAAACAGCTTAGGACTCGAAAAAGACATATTATTCTTAGGTTATAAAAGGAATCCTTTCAAATATCTTGGACGATCCGATTGTTTCGTATTCGTTTCCAATTTCGAAGGCCAGGGACAGGTAATGATGGAAGCAATGGCATGCAACCTGCCGGTAATTTCTACCGACTGTGAAACGGGTCCGAGGGAAGTATTAGCCCCAGGGACAAGTCCGACTTTTAATGAGGGTCAGAATGTCGAACACGGTAAGTATGGTGTCTTGGTGCCGGTGGGAAATGCACAGGCTCTCACCGAGGCAATGCTTGAAATGATCGAAGATAGTGAATTTCGCAGGCTGTACCGTGAAAAAGGGCTCGAACGTGCAGGCGATTATGACAAGGAGATCGTCCTAGCTGAGATCCGACCAATTATATATGAGCTTTTAGACTCGGCAACGACGCTCAAAAATGAGCGGGCGATCTTTTCAAAACCGAATTCAGCTAAGAAAACTGATCACTGAAATATGGCCAATTCAATCAAAACTTTTTTTAAGAAAACTCCGTTGCTGCGCAATATTTACTCGATCACTGCAAATTACGTTGGCGAAGTCCGTGCAAGGAAAAGGATAAAGGGCCGTGAGTTAGAAGATATCTTTTCGGGATATTACAAAGACAATTTTTGGGGCAGCGAAGAAAGCGTATCGGGCGGCGGGTCAACTCTAGAATATACGGCAAATCTAAGAAAAGAACTTCCGGGCTTTCTCAAACAATATGAGATTCGTTCGATACTTGATGCTCCTTGCGGCGATTATAACTGGTTTCGGTACGTTGAGCGGCCGGCCAATACATCTTATTTAGGTGCGGACATTGTTCCTGAATTGATACAAAAAAACAAAGAAAACTATGAAGACGCATCCACAGCCTTCGAGGTATTAGATATTACAAAAGACCCTTTGCCCGCATCGGATCTGTGGATCTGTCGTGATGTCCTCTTTCATTTGGCGAATGAACATGTACTCGCGGTGCTGCATAATTTTCTAAATAGCGAAATAGAATATCTCCTAACGACATCAAATGTTCTGTGTACCGAGAATAAAGATATTTTGTCCGGCCAGTACCGAAACTTGAATTTACAAATACCGCCTTTCAATTTTCCCGCTCCCTTGTCAACAATAGATGATTGGATCGAAGGAACTCCGGTGAGAAAAATGTGTCTTTGGGACAGGAAAACCCTTAGCGAGACCATACCGGAAATACGACTGAGCGATGTTTCCTAAACACGGTACTAACTCGATTCGTGGGTAAGTGCGCGAAACTCATAAGTACTTACTGCTGACTACGAATAGTTCATAATTTCACCAAGGAAAGTATTCATGGAAATGCCCCCCAGCGAAGACAACATCACGTTTGACGAAGAAGTCAGAGAAGGAAAGCGATTTGAATTTGGCAAGAATTGGCAAGCTTTCTTGACCACATTAAACGATGAAAGAATTTCGGTCGCTAAAACCTCTCTTTGCGAAATGTTGGGGCTAAATGATCTAAGTGGCAAAACTTTCCTCGATGCCGGATCAGGCAGCGGCCTATTTTCGCTGTCGGCTCGCAGTCTAGGTGCTCAAGTTCGCTCCTTTGACTTTGATCCGTCTTCAGTTGCATGTACAAAAGAGCTGCGCTCCAGATATTTTCCAAATGATCCGGACTGGACGATCCAAGAAGGCTCAGTGCTTGACAAAGAATTTCTCAAATCACTGGGCCGGCACGACATCGTATATTCCTGGGGCGTGCTTCACCATACCGGAAGCATGTGGGAGGCTTTAGAAAACGCCGGAGGACTTGTTAAGCCGAATGGTTTGTTGTTTGTGGCCATATATGGTGATCAGGGCCTACAATCGAAATTTTGGTGGAAAGTCAAAAAGCTATATTGCTCATCTACGGTCGGCAAAGCTTTTGCGAGTAGTGTGTTTGTTCCGTATTTTGCCTTACGCGGTGTTATAAAGAGCATTGTCACGAGAGAAAATATATTCGCAACCTATAAAAAAAACCGGGGCATGTCGATCACTCACGATTGGATCGACTGGCTCGGGGGTTTTCCGTTTGAAGTCGCAAAGATCGAGGAAATTGAGAAATTCTATAAAGCACGAGGATTTTCAATAATTAAACTTGTAGATCACGGTGGAGGTGCCTGCAATGAATTTGTCCTTGTCAATCAGAGTGACCATAGTGCGACTTAAAAGAGAGAGCCACATTCGGGCTGGCCTACCAGAAAAGCAACATTGAAACGATCAAAATGCATAAAAACATCCAAGCGCGTCGGAGTACCTGTCGTACTTTTCAATGAAACAAAAGGTTGCCATTTTAGTAAATTCTCTGCTCGCGGGCGGTGCTGAGCGGTTTGTGTCGCTTGTGCTCGCCAGCCTCGCGGACGATTTTGAAACGCATCTTTTGCTGCTCGAAAACATCATCGAATATGACTTGCCGCCGGGTCAGAGGGTGGTCGATCTCAATACCAACGGTGTCCGGTCAGCCGATGTTGCAAATCTCCTGAGGATGCCTTTTGTCGCTCTTTCAATTAAGAAATACTGCAACGACAATGAGATACCGCTTTTGATTTCATTTTCCAACCGACCGAATCTCGCATCTTGTCTCGCAAAAAAATTGGGCCTCAATGCAAAGCTATTTATAAGCGAACGAACTTATACATCAGCTCTGTATAACAAAAAGAGTCTGCGCGGAAAGTTCGGACGGTTTATCACATCCACACTTTATCCGATGGCTGATGCCATACTCCCCAATTCGAAGGGATCGAGGATCTCTCTGGAACAAGATTTCAATATCAAAAGCACTTATATTGAAGTAAAAAATGCCATTGTGCTCGATGATATTAGGCGTAAAATGACCGCGCCCGTCGATGATGTCCAATTCGATAAATTTACATTTGTTTGTGTAGGCGGGTTTAGGTTGGTCAAAAATCATCGTTTGCTCGTAGAGGCCTTTGCCGGACTGGAAAACAAGAATACGCAATTACTACTGATCGGGACCGGTTACAAACAACATGGTGAGGGTGAAAAGGTCCTCCAGGATATCAGGGATATGGTAAAATCCTTGAGTTTGGAGGATAGGGTAATATTTTTAGGACAACAGGATAATCCTTTCAAATACCTAAGCAGATCTGATTGTTTTGTATTAAGTTCGGAGTTTGAAGGATTTCCTAATGTTTTGATCGAAGCTCTAGCCTGCGGGTTGCCGGTGATCTCGACAGATTGCCCGACGGGGCCGCGAGAAATACTTGCACCCCTGTCCGACAATTTGAAAGATGGGTTGCTTTCTTATGAAATAGGAGAATATGGGATGCTTGTCCCAACCAAAAATGCATCGGCTCTTACGTCTGCAATGGAAGAAATGATCCGAAACGAAGATCTTAGAGCCGATTACGAGGCTAAGGGTGACAAACGAGCAGCCGAATTTGATAGCAAGGTAGTAATGAGAGAATTCAATCAAATCGTTGAGAACCACTTGCCAAATACCGAGAGCCACCAAATGTCGTGAGGTTTAAGTTCATTGAAATTTCGCCTAATAATTAAAGGTATCATTGCTTTTTTCCCGTCGTTTCTAAAACGGCCGCTCTATCGCCATTTGTTTGGTTACGAGATCGGAAAGAGGGTCAAAATAGGGCTGTCGGTGATAGATGTTGCTAATTGCAGGATCGACGATGATGTCACGATAGGGCATTTAAATATCTTCATCGGAACAAAAACAGTTTCTATCGGTGATAACACACGGATCGGCCACTTTAATGTTTTTCGCGGCGGCGATCTAGTCAGCATAGGCCGTTACTGCGAGATCCTACGTTTTAACGAAATAAACTCTCTATTGGCGTCCGACATGATAAATGAGGTAGATCAAACATTTATGATCGGCGACGGAACGATGCTCGGGGCTTCGCATAAGATCGATTTTACTGATCGCGTTGAATTTGGAACGCGTGTAATACTCGGCGGACGAAATTCTTCAGTTTGGACGCACAACCGGCAGATGACGCAGCCGGTCAAGATAGGCGATTATAGCTACATAGGGTCTGAGATACGTATTGCACCAGGCGGGGAGATCCCTGCAAAATGTATCGTTGGCATCGGCTCAATCATCACCGGTAAACTCGAAGGTGAACTTAAATTGATCGCCGGCGTTCCTGCTAAGGTTATAAAGGGACTAACCACATCTGATAAATTCCTGATCGAGAATAAAACACGGCCCGATCTGCCCGATGACATCTAAAATTATTTGAGCGATCGGCTCTAACGTAAAATGGTCAAACTTATCGTCTATATAGCCATGGCTCTAATAGCCATCGGCATGATAGTAACAGATACCTCACAGGGACCGGGTGCCTTACTGATGGCGCTGATCTTAGGGTGCCTCACGCTGATCATTTTCCGCCGCTATACCGAGGATACAGAATTCATCACCTACGTGTTTCTTGGGGCATTGTGTGCGAGATTGGCATTTGGGGTGATTGTCCACGCTTACGATCTGCGGTCATTTGTGGGGAGTGATGCGTTGGGTTACGACACAAACGCTGCGATGATCGTAAACTATTGGTATGGCAAGATCGAGATGGGGCCTGAGCTTAGTCAGATAATGTCGCTGCGAGGCTCAGGCTGGGGGATGCAATATCTGGTCGCATTCATCTATTTGATCTCGGATAACAGTATATTTGTAGCTCAGACATTTTGTGCGGTGATAGGCGCTGCAACGGCTCCAACAGCCTATTTCTGTGCTAATAGCATGTTCAATAATAGACGCGTTGCCCGAACCGCAGCTATCGCCGTTGCATTCTTTCCTGCATTTATCATTTGGTCATCTCAGCTATTAAAAGACGGACTGATCGTTTTTCTTCTCGTATTGACATTGACACTGGTATTACAACTTCAAAAGCAGTTTTCCTGGGTCGGACTGCTGTTATTGGCGGTATCATTATTTGGGATTTTGACTCTGCGTTTTTATGTTTTTTATGTAGTCGTGGCGGCAGTTGTCGGGAGTTTTTTTATCGGATTATCAAATTCGATGGTATCGATCATTCAAAGGACGACGATTTTGGTTTTTGTCGCAGTGATCCTGTTCTACCTGGGAGTTATAAAAACCGCCACCTCAGATATTGAGACATACGGTTCGCTAGAGCGGGCACAGGTAAGCCGTCTTGACCTTGCCAGATCGGCAGAGTCCGGATTTGGAAGCGGCGAAGATGTATCGACAGTTAGAGGTGTACTTTCCGTCTTGCCGGTTGGATTTGCATATCTTATGTTTGCTCCATTTCCGTGGGAGATGAGCAATCTGCGCCAAAGTATCACTTTGCCCGACGTTTTGCTTTGGTGGGCAATGATGCCGTTGCTTGTTTATGGCCTATGGTATGCGTTGAAAAATAAATTAAGAGCGAGTTTCCCTGTCCTTTTATTTACATTGTTGCTTACCATCTCATATTCGATATTTCAGGGCAATGTCGGCACGGCCTATCGCCAACGGACTCAGATACAGGTCTTCCTTTTTATGTTTATCGCGGTGGGCTGGCAGCTTATACGAGAAAACCGCGAAGATAAAAAACTTTTAGAACTAAACCGTCAAAAGAAAATTGCCGGCGATTTTCGAAAACATCTTCGACATACTTAGCAGACTCATTAAATGTGCGGAATTACCGGTTTTGTAAATAACAGCAGTTTAGCGGCTGACAGGTCCATTTTAGAGCGGATGAATAATGCCATCGCTCATCGAGGACCCGACGACGATGGTTTCTATTTTCATCAAAATGTCGGCCTCGCGATGCGACGGCTTTCGATCATCGACGTTTCGGGCGGCCACCAACCCATCCATAACGCTGATCGGTCAAAATGGATCGTGTTCAACGGAGAGATATATAACTATCAGGAATTAAGAGAAGATCTCGAGGCTCGCGGCCATCGGTTCTATACAAAGTCAGATACTGAGACCGTTATACATCTTTACGATGAATACGGCGTTGATTGTGTCCAGCACCTGCGGGGAATGTACGCTTTTGCGATATGGGATGAAAAGGAAAAAGCGCTCTTTCTGGCACGCGACCGAATCGGCAAAAAACCGATCTTATATTCTCATCAAGCTAATGGCGACCTGATCTTCGGCTCCGAGTTTCAGGCACTTTTGCAGCATCCGTCCATTTCTCGCGAGGTAGATTACGACGCGATCGACAGCTTTATGTCATACCTTTGCGTGCCCGCACCGCAGACGGCGTTCAAACAAATACGTAAGCTCGAACCGGGACATTGGCTGCTCTGGAAAAGTGGTGAAATTAAAACACAGCGTTACTGGCTGCCCGATTTTTCCAAAAAGATCAAGATCTCTGAGCAAGATGCTATCGAGGAAACGACACGTATCCTGCGCGAGGCTACCAAGATGCGTCTGATCTCAGAGGTTCCGCTTGGAGCTTTCCTTTCCGGCGGCGTTGATTCTTCGATAGTCGTG
>JAYVOS010000284.1:0-1561 GCA_043757775.1 Chloracidobacterium sp.
TTAGTTAGATCTATATCAAAATCTTTACACGCAGATTCGATCATTCCCAGACCGGGTTTTCTGCATTTGCATCCAGACTCAGGCAGATGCGGGCAAAAGTAGAAAGCATCTATAGCATTATCAAGCTCGATCTGTATTTGGTCGTGGATAGCGTGCATATCTGCCTCGGTGTATAGTTTACGACCGATGCCGGACTGATTTGTAACTACAATGACCAAATAGCCATTTTGCTTGAATAAACTGATTGCCTCAGCGGTGAAAGAAAATAACTGTAGATCTTCGACGCGGGAGAGAAAATTGACCTCTTCGATCAATGTTCCGTCGCGGTCTAGGAATATAGCAGGGCGTTTTGTAGGCATAAGAGTTTTTCAACATAAAGTCGACCGGAATTTAACGCAAAGACGCGAAGGTGCAAAGACGCAAAGTTTTTGATACATAAGTCCTACTTTAAAGTTTTCTCTTATCTTTGCGACTTGGCATCTTTGCGTTGCAAGTTTTTACTATATATTTTCGCGACTTTGCGTTAAATGTTCCATTGCTAATTCAAATACTTCCGTGACCGAGATCTGCGTCATGCATCGGTGATCTATTGGGCAATCACGCAGCATACACGGAGCACATTCGACCTTTTTTCTGATGATCTGTGAATTATTAGCAAACGGTCGCGTCGTTTCAGGGTTTGTTGGCCCGAATATTACGATGGTCTGTGTGCCGACCGCCGGGGCGACGTGTGCGAGTCCCATATCGTTTGCAATAAGCATATCGACGACGCTCAAAATGGCAACGGCTTCGCCGAGATCTGTTTTGCCGCTTAGGTCTATCGGTGCTTGTTTGCAAGCAACAGCAACATTTTTTGCAACATCAACATCTTTTTTTGAGCCGACCAAAATAACATTAACATCCAACTCGGTCTGGAGCATATCGGCAAGCTGCGCATATCGCTCGGCGGGCCAGCGTTTTGCACGCGAATTCGTCGACCCGACCCCTAAGGCCACTGTCTTTTTCGAAAGATCTACACCCGCAGTGGACAAGATATCGCGAGCAGCGGTTCTGCGTTCGTCGGAGATATTTAGGGTTATATTCGGAACTGATTCCCAGACCGTCTCGCGTCCGAGCACACGTTTTTCGACCTCGCCGATGAGATGGAGATAATAAAAGACCTCGTGATTACGGCTTTTCCATTCCGGTACGGCGACGGGATCGGTCAGCAGTAGGCCGCGAACGTCCTTGTTATAGCCGATGCGGCGCGGGATACGCGATAGAAACGCTGTGATCGCTGATTCGAACGAATTTGGCAGCAACACAGCCAGGTCGTAGCCATCGCCTTTCAGAAATTGCGAGTTGTCGTAAACATCTTTAATTTTCCAGCGGTGTTTGTCGAACGTAACCAGTTCGTCAATGAAATCGGCATCGCGAAATAATCCGTCCGCCCACGAACGCGTGTGCAGTGTGATCTGATCGCCCGGAAATATCCGCCGCAGCTCACGCAAAGCGGGAACAGACATCACGGCGTCACCGATCCAATTTGTTCCACGAACGAGTATTTTCATATCGAAGATCT
>JAYVOS010000285.1:0-5677 GCA_043757775.1 Chloracidobacterium sp.
GCGGCTGAGCAGTTCAAATGAACTGCTGCAAAAAAGGGAATTTGTAATTTTGTTTGTAAGGTAACTTACATACAACAAATACTGGCACTAATAAAATGAATGCTTAACAAGCGGCTCCCAGACCGATCTTCTACGTTCTTCAAACAACCACGTCGCTGCCTCATATTACTAGGCACATTCTCTTTGCTAGTCGGCTTTCAGATGATGTTCGCCTTCGGTGCCCAGGAAAGGGACGGGTTCGCTACCAAAGCTTCGGCGTCAGATGACTCGCGCAGCGCGGCCGTTACCTCGGTCGTAGTAACGCCGGCAAACACCCAAGGCTGGGCAATGTCGGATACCAGACCGGGCGGGGTCGTAAATTATGTCTACGATGCTGCGGCACCGACAGGATTTGGAGCCCTCCGTTTGACCACGGACGCTACAAACACGTCCAAGGCGGATTATTTTCACGGGGCACCGGCCGGCACTACGCTCGCAAGTTTGACAGAGCTTGCCTACTTCACAAAGCAGGTAAGCGGGCAGGCGGCTGCCGACCCGGCGTATCAGCTTCCCGTTTGTTTGACCGGAGGCAACGGTGCTCCTTGTAACGCGAACCAGAACCCTCCGGCTGCGACGAGTTTTTCGACCCTCGTTTTTGAGCCGTACCTAAATCCTACCCAGGGGAGCATAGTTCCCGGCGCATGGCAGCAATGGGACGTCGACGCGGGTTTGATTTACTCTACCCGCACTGTCACTTGTTCCGGTGGTACCATTGTCGGCGGTTCCGGTTCTCCGCTCTATACACTAGGTCAGATCAACACTATTTGCCCGGCTGCAACCGTTCTTGGTTACGGCGTAAATATAGGCACGTTCAATCCTAATTATAATGTTGAGACCGATCAATTCGATTTTAACGGCACGATCTATAACTTCGAGCCAACAGCGTCTATCATTGTCGTGGACGACGACGGAATGGCTACTGCCGGCGATTGCAACGCCGCGACGCCGGCATCGGCTACGATCCAGGGTGCGGTTAATGCCGCTAACCCCGGAGATACGATCCAGGTGTGTCCCGGAACGTACAACGAAGGCGTGTTAGTCGGCAAGACCTTGACAATCAACGGTGCCCAAGCGGGCGTTGACGCGAGGACGCGGCCCGTAAATACTCCTGCAAGCGAATCGATCGTCACCGGCTCAGGCCATGGCTTTCGCGTTGTTGCTAATAATGTCGTTGTTAATGGCTTCACTTTTCAGGCAAATTTGGGCGACCAGAATTTCGGTGCGGCTATTTCATTGGCCAATACGTTTTCGGGCAGCCAGATCTTGAACAACCTAATCGCAAATAACACGATCGGGATATCCCTTCAGAGCAATGGCGCCGCACAAACCGTAATTAGCCGTAACGCGATCCGCACAAACAATGCAGCGGGCTCGGCCAGCGGCAACGGCATCTACTCGGACGCCGGGGTAAGCAACGTTCTGATCGATTCGAACGAATTTACGAATAACGCAAGTACCGGCATGGTTATCTTCGCCGGATACTCGACCATTCCCGCGGCTACGAACATTAACGTTTCCAACAATAAAATGAACGGAAACGGTACTCACCTCGACCTCGAAGGTGTTAATTCTTCGACCGTTACGGGTAATTTGTTCAATAGTTCGACCGGAAGCCAGGTTTACATAGAGAACAGCAATAACCTGACGTTGACTTGCAACACGATCTCGAACGGCCCGACGCGCGGCATCCGGGTTGAAATACTTGACGGCTTTGGGCCTAGCAGTGCATTGACCATCAATAACAATAATATCCAGAACAACGCCGTGGCGGGTCTGCAAGTCGGAGTTGGAGCCTACTCGGGAGCCACTCTCGACGCCAAGAACAACTATTGGGGCAACGCGAGCGGTCCGACGATAGCCACCAATCCAACCGGAACAGGTGACAAGATCGTCGACCCGGCCGGGAAAGTTGTTTACCAGCCGTTCCTGACGGTTCCGTCATCGTGTGCACCTGTACCGCCGCGCAACTGCGGCACAGTAGCATCACCGTATAATGTCGTAACTGAGTTTTCGCTGGGCTCAAATCCTAACTGCGAATTCTCATACGGCTATACCGCTAATGCAGGGATAGATTCGGCATTTGTACTATATCCTTTAGCAGCCGCCGACGTGCCTGTGGCAGGCATCGATCGCTGGTACCGTGACAGTCCTGATCCGGATCTCGTTCCGTCCGTTTTTCATAATCGAAACGCGACGACAACGACGTACGGCTCTGTTCAACATCCGGCAAACGAGCTAAATATTCATCCGGGTAACCTAGGCGAACGCTCGGTGGTGCGGTTTACCGTTCCGCAGACGGGAAGGTATACGGTTACAGGCCGGTTTGAGGGGATCGATACGACGGGAACGACAACGGATGTCGCGATCGTCCGTCGAGCGGCCAACAACACTGCTTCGACCTCGTTTTTTGCTGGCAACGTAAACGGGTTTGCGAACTTTGCACCTTTCAACTTTACAACCGTTTTCGTCGCCGGCCAGTTAGTCGATTTCACCGTCGGTTATGGTGCCAATCAGAACTACAACAACGACAGCACTGGTTTGTCGGCCGTTATCACTTACCTTGGTCCGACTGCGGCAGGTGTCACGGTTTCAGGGCGAGTGATGACCTCTGAGGGGAGAGGCGTGAGAACTGCAACTGTCACGATCACCGATAGCCACGGCGTTGTGCGGCAGACCGTTTCAGGAGTTGACGGAATGTATAGTTTTGACAATGTCGAGTCAGGACAAACGTATGTGATGGCGGTTCGCTCACGACGCTACCAGTTTGAGCCGCGGATCGTTAACGTGACAGACAACTTGACCGATCTTGATTTTATTGCCGGGTCAGCTGGTAGAAAATAAGAGAGTATATTCCACTTTAACTAACACAAAGAGAAGGCCCCGCGGCCTTCTCTTTTTTGTGCGACTCGCGAGAAAAGCGTAAGGCCCTTGATCTTTTCTCACTTATAATTTTTCACCTGACCCGCTCCGCCTCGAGCTTCTTCGCGATCATTTAACTGTCAACGACGGTGATATATTTGTCGCCCATATCGCAAGATATGGGTCGCTCCCATAACCGCACGCGAACGGTCAAAGACCGTGGCATTTGCCGCCGTCTTCGACGGTTGAATTCACGCGGGTCATTCGGCCGTTTGTGAATTGCCACTAGCTTTAGCTAGTGGCAATTCATCGGAGAATTTAGCTTTTCTCTATCAGCCTTATCTCGTCCGGCGTGAGGGCGTAGAGTTTATAATCGGCATTGTCGATCTCAGATTCGAGGAAATCGCATTTGTTTTTCTAAATATCCAGGCTCCGCGACCGCGTAGCGGTCATGTGAATGTAGGATTGGTTGGGTGATAACCCACGGGAATGTATTCGGAATTTTCGCGTCGCGTCAGCGACGGTTGAACTCGTTAGGCTTTTTCTAGAACGTGCAAATATTCGACCGTTGAGGTAGCAGTGTGATTGCGATTCTCTGTCTTATCAGCCTTGAAGCGTTGATAGTCAGTTTCAATGAGATCGTAGCGACCGTATTTTGACATTATATCCCTCACCTCCTGAATGCTCATTAGGCCTTCGTTATTGTATGAAAGGAAGATGTGCCTGAATTTCGCTTTTTTACCAAGTCGTCAAAGACTGCTGAAACCTGATTCTTTACACACCATTTCGAACGCTCGTAACTTCGTAGCCCAGTCTTTCCGGCTGGCGTGAAATCGTCATACTTCGCGATTGTATTGAGCATATGGTAGTTCGCACCATACTGTCGGTGATTGTACGGGGAATCAAGATATAAAATATCGCCTTCGATGTTGCCGAGAGCTTATTTGCATCTTCGTTATAAACTTCGTGTTCAGCATCATTTAGGGCAAATGTTGCGGGTTTAAGTAACAAGGTCTTTTGAGCCGTTTTCTTTAAATGCTTGAGAAACGCACCGTAAACACTCGCCGTATTTGCAAGAGCGTCTGCGCTCTCCAGTAGGCTTGCCAGCAGGAAAAAATATAGACCTTCACCGATAAGGTGATTGCTTTTCCATTCGCGGATCTTCGAGCGAACGGCATCGATCTTTCGTCCATTCTCATCGCTGAAATATTGTCTGCCGCTACCACTTCCTGCGCAATAATGCTTATAAATAAACCCGTCTCTTCCTTCAAGCTGATCGAGTTCATTAAGAAAAATCAAATAATCTAGCGGCGTATGATTTCCGATATAATTTCGATTCAAGACGTAGCTGTAATATTCGACATCGTTGGCAATGACTTTTTTGCTTTCGGTCTTAAAGGCGCGTCCGACTGCCTCGGTCGCTGCGAAAATATCGACCTCAACATAACAAATAATTTCGGTTGCAATTCAAGGATTAGCATGTTAATTCATGTATTTATGGCAAAAATCAAGCAAATATTTTTAGTGACAATCGAGATCGATACCGAGAAGGCAAAGCCGTTTCCAAATGGTTTTAAAGACCCGGCGACCAATAATGGCAACAACGGAATGAATTGGAATACCTATCCAAATTGGGAGATAAACTACCAAGGTCAAGAACGAAGTTTTATTGAAATGGTTTGGGCCGATTTTTGAACATCATTTAAATATGACGGCTTAAAATGTCGAATCGTAACCGTGGACTCGGCGCAGTTTTGAGGAAACTAAGTAAGTCTCAACAAATTACGGAGTATACTAAGATAGTTTTTGAATACCGCTAACAAAACCTAAAACCGAAATGAAAAGAAACACTTTCACGTGGTCTGATGCAATTGAAGAGGTCATCAGACAAAACAATAACGTCGCGTCTTTGAAGCTAATGCATCAAAAGGCTCCTGAACTTTATGCTCAGCACAACGAGATCAAAGGACTGACTCCGCATAAAACAATTGACGAAAGAGTTCAGCGTGATAAACGGTTCCACAAACTCGTTCCGGGACTTTATACGCTCGTGGCTACACTTGATAATCTTCCGGCGGAGTTAAACCCAAAAACCCAAACTCCCGCACAGAGAGAGACGTTGACGCACATTTCTATGCAAGCGTTATTGCTTCAACTTGGTCAGTTTTATCAGTACCAGACTTACACGCCAGACAGAATAAAGAAATATGTAAACCAAAAGCTTGAAGATTTCGCCTCGTTGAGCGAATTTCCGAAGTTTACTTACGACCGAATTATTACGCGCACTCGAAACATTGATGTTTCTTGGTTTAACGAACGTGGTTTCCCATCACGTGTCTTCGAAGTCGAAAACAGCACGGATATGAAGAACGGCCTTTCCAAGTTTATGGAGTTGGTCGATTTCAAGACTTCAATGTTTATAGTTGCTCCGTCAAAACGCGAAAATGAGTTCAAAAATATTCTCGAGCAACCGACGTTCAAGCCGATCGAGAAACAGGTTCAATTTTGGACTTATGAAAAGGTAGAGAGACTTTTCAATGCCGAGAAAGATACTCACGAGCTTCGAACTCAAATGTATTAGCGGTAATCTGGACAGTCTTTCAGCCGCGTTCACGCGGCTTACCCGAAGGGCAAATAGCCACGTCGCTTTAGCACGTGGATAGTTTAAACGAATAAATCAGAGGGCGTTTTAACGTCCTTTCAGTAGCTTTAGCAGATATGTCGATCAGCGTTTATTCGGAGATAAACTTTCACATCACTTGGCACACCAAAACGAGTC
>JAYVOS010000286.1:0-5667 GCA_043757775.1 Chloracidobacterium sp.
CGAAGCTCGAGAAAATCCTTGTGACGAAACATCGCGTTGTCGTCAAATGTGACTTTGGCGTCGAGTGCGATCAGGCGATTATCTTTGGTGAGCAAAAAAGGATTGATCTCGACCAGTGAAGCATCGATCTTTTCATATGCGTCATAAAGCGAGAGCATGAACTTTGTTGCCTGGCCGATCAATTCGGCCGGGATTCCCAAACCGAAGGCGAGCTTTCGTGCCTGAAATCCGCGAAGCCCGACCGACGGATCAATAGTCTCCTTCAGGATCAGCTCGGGCGTTTCTTCGGCGACCTTTTCGATGTCCATTCCGCCCGCTGACGACGCCATAAATACGTTGCGTCCGGTCACGCGGTCGAGCGTGATGCCGAGGTAAAACTCCTTGTCGATCGGCAGACCTTCTTCTATAAGCAGCGTCTGCACCTTTTGGCCCTCAGGACCCGTTTGATGTGTAATAAGCTGCATTCCGAGTATCTCGGAAGCGACTGCCCGCGCTTCGGTAGGCGATTTTGCCAGCTTGACGCCGCCGCCTTTACCGCGGCCACCGGCGTGGATCTGAGCTTTGACTACGACAACGTCTGTGCCGAGTTCGACGGCAGCTTTTTCAGCCTCCTCAGGTGTGCGTGCGACGATGCCGCGAGGCACGGGAACGCCATATTCCTTGAGAATGGCTTTGCCTTGGTATTCGTGAATTTTCATAGATTTACTATCGAATTTGAATGAAAAGTTTAGCGTTCAGACAAATAAAAAGCAAAGAAGGAATCAGATCCGACTTTGCTTTTTATTGGCTATTTAATTAGCTACTAATTATCGTCGTCGTCTTTGGTCGCCGATGGCGAAGGTTTAGATTCCGCAGTGCCGGATCCGCCGCCTTTCTTGTAAACAATACCGTCAATCGTCATTTGGCCATTTTCGGGTGCCTTATCGAGCTTCATCGGCGAGCCCATACCCATCATTGCGATCCTTAGCGTTTTATTCTTTTCGCTTACAAGTGCCTTACCGCCAGTGACCGAGGTTCCGCCTATTTTGTAATCGGCACTGCCGTCAGACCGGATAGTGATCGTCGAACCGTCAGAGGCAACCCAAGCACCGACAAATTCGGGGCCTGCCTGTTTCTCGTCGGCCGACTTACTGCCGCCGCAGCCCAATCCAACTATCATCAAAAGGCCGACCGCGAAAGCGGCCGTGATAACCGCATTTTTCCCCAAAAGAACTGACTTTAAAGTATTCTTCATCATTTTCTCCCGTGACTACTGTGATTTTTCAACCAAACTTAAAAGTGTACATATTGCGACGCCGGTCGGGCCTTTGGCTTGATGCGGTTTAGCACCATCTGCCCAAGCTGTTCCGGCGATGTCGAGATGTGCCCATTTTGCTTTATCAATAAATTCCTGAATAAAGACAGCTCCCATAATAGTCCCGGCTTTGCCGCGTGGTCCGATGTTTTTGATATCGGCAATGTCTGACTTGATCTGTTTGCTGTATTCCGGGCTGACCGGAAGCTGCCAAAAGCCTTCGCCGCAGTCTTTGCCGGTGCTGATGATCTCGTCCATGAACGCCTGATCGTTGCCCATGATCCCGGTGTTCTGATCGCCAAGAGCGACGATGACGGCACCTGTAAGCGTTGCCATATCGATAATGCTTGTCGCACCCTGTTTTTCAGCGTAAGCGACGGCATCGGCGAGCACTAGACGGCCTTCGGCGTCGGTATTGAGGATCTCGATCGTTTTGCCGTTCATTGCCGTCACAACATCGCTCGGACGCGAAGCTGCACCGTCGGGCATATTCTCGACAGCGGCGATGACGCCGAGGACAGGAACCGTCGGCTTGAGCAATGCTATCGCACGCATTGTGCCGATAACCGTCGCGCCGCCGGACATGTCATATTTCATTGCGTCCATGTTATCGCCCGGTTTGAGCGAGATGCCGCCGGTGTCAAACGTAATGCCTTTTCCGACTAGGGCGAGCATTTCGCCTTTCTTCGCAGTCGATTTTGTCGGCGTATATTTGAGAACGATCATCTTGGCCGGCTGTGCCGAACCATAAGAAACGCTCATTAGCGAACCCATGCCCATTTTGGTCATCTTGGCTTCGTCGAGGATCTCGCATTTCAGCCCGACCTCTTTTGCCATCGCGGCCGCACGCTTTGCCATCTCAGCAGGTGGCAGAATGTTTGCCGGTTCGTTTGCGAGGTCTCGGGTCAGGTTCATCGAATCGCCGATAGCTTGTCCGCGTGCGATACCCGTTTTAAGATCAGCAGGTTTTGCACCATCGACACATACAACGAAGCTCGTGACCGTTTTATTGTTTTTGTCTTTGGTTTTGTATTTATCAAGCTCAAACTGGCTGGTGATAAATCCCTGCGCAGCATTTTGAGCTGATTCAAATGCTGATGCTTCACTTCGCGGTAGTAATGCAAAACTCTTCACATTACGCTTACGGAGGTAGCGTGTAGCCGTTCCAGACAATGCAGCAACCGAAAAAGGTTTGTATTCAGCCTTGTCGCCAACGCCCACGAGCAGCAATCGGCTTGCTTTTACAGCACCTTTCGGCACGAATCGCAGCAAAGCGGTCTGGCCGCTTTCGCCTTTGAATTCCTCAGCTTTCATGACCTCGGCGATCAGGCCGCCTGTTAGCTTGTCTAAATCTTTGAGCACGTTGCTCGCGGCTTTCTCGCCTTTAAAAACTGCCACGGCCAATGCCTCGACATTAGCTTCGGAAAAGTTTCCGGATATTCCCTGAAATTTCATCGACACCTCAATGTTTATCTGTTTAATACGAAAAAAAACTCTTTAATATCTATAACTTATCTAAGCTCACGTTTCAACTCCTGACGCGTTTCTCTGTCGATAGTCTTACGCATTTCGGTCTCTCGTTTGTCATAAAGTTTCTTGCCCTTAGCCACGCCGACCTCAAATTTTATCCGTCCATTCTTCCAATAAATGCTGGTAACGACGAGCGTCATCCCTTTAATGGTCGTTTCTTTTTCAAGCTTTTCGATCTCTTTGCGATGAAGCAGCAGCTTTCGCGGCCGTAAAACGTCGTGGTTATTGATGTTGCCGTTAACGTAATGCGAGATATGAGCACCCATCAGCCAAACTTCGCCCTCTTTGATGGTGACGTAAGATTCCTTAAGTTGGATACGCCCCGCCATTATACTTTTTACCTCGGTGCCGACGAGAGCTGCCCCAGCCTCAAATTTATCGAGAATGAAAAATTCGTGATAAGCCTGCCGGTTATTTATGATTTCCTTGTCGAGCGGCATAAACCTCTATTTTGCCCGTCACACAGCGTATTCGCAATGCGAGTTGACACGAGCGCGGTCGGAAACGTAAATTATTAGTACGCTGGGAGATCGTCTAATGGTAGGACTGCAGTCTCTGGATCTGCCTATCGGGGTTCGAATCCCTGTCTCCCAGCCAAGTTTTTAGTAGGCAGTTTGCAGTGGCATTAAACAGGATCGATCTGTTTTTACTGACTACTGCTTCTGCCAACCGCACACTGATCCTATGGACGAATGGTACGAAACCGAGATACGCGTCCGCTATGCTGAGACCGATCAGATGGGTATCGTGCATCACGCCAACTATCTCATCTGGTTCGAAGCAGGCCGGAGCGAACTCTGTCGAGCCAAAGGCTTTTCCTACAAAGAGATGGAAGACGAAGATGATGCTCTAATGGTCGTCGCCGAATCATACTGCCGTTATAAATCACCCGCACATTACGAAGACGTTTTGACTATTCGCACCCGCGTCGGCGAGATACGTAGCCGCAGCATTCGCTTTTTTTACGAAGTGTATCGAGCGTCAGACGAAATGTTGCTTGCCGAAGGCGAAACAAATCACCTTGTTACCGACAAGGACAAAAAAGTCCGCATCTTGCCGGAAATTTATCGCAATCGCCTGATGCAGAGCCACAAAAATTCATTTCCGCCCGACCACGCTCCTAATTAAAATCTTTCCAACGCCCCAGAATTCTGAGTAAAGGGTCTAAGAGTTTTGAAGACTTTGGACTTTGGACTTGAGGCTTTAGACTATAGATATGCCCGGACGTAATCTCGCCGAAATTTATTTCATCGCCGCGATGATGTTTTTGATAATCATTTTGAGTGTCGCGGCCGTTGTTATTTTTTTTAAGACCTACAAAAAAGAGATGAGGGAAAAAGAGGCAAGAAAGGTAGAAACACGACCGGTAGGGAGTGTGTCTGATTCACCAGAGACATCATCTGAGAAGTAAAACATGCCGCACCCTAACTTACTTGACTCTAAAAAAACGGCTCTGGTCGTTGTCGATATTCAGGAAGGTTTTCGAAATGCGATACCTGATTTTTCGTCGATCGCTTCGCGAGCATCGATAGCGGTGCGTGGTTTTCAGATATTGAATGTTCCGGTGCTGGTTACCGAACAATATCCGAGAGGGCTCGGACATACGGCCGACGAAATAACGAGCGTCCTTGCGGATAGTTCCGAAGTGTCTGAAAAGACGACGTTTAGCTCATGCGGAGCCGGACGATTCGTCACGAAATTAGAAGAATTAGGCGTGAGCCAAGTCGTGCTTTGCGGGCTGGAAACTCACGTTTGTGTAAATCAGACTGCTCACGATCTGCTCGATAGTGGCTTTGAAGTTCATCTTTTGCGTGACTGCGTGACCTCGCGGCACGATTACAACCGTCTATCCGGAATTGCGAAAATGGAACGCAGCGGCGTCGTACCATCATCGATAGAAATGGCATTATTCGAATTGATGCGAGACGCAAAACACGAGCAATTTAAGGCAATACAGGCCTTGATTAAATAATAGTTTTACCCCAAATGGATATATTTTCATCTCTAAATCCCCAACAGGTTGAGGCCGTCAAGACGACCGACGGGCCACTGCTAATTCTCGCCGGAGCAGGTTCGGGCAAAACGCGCGTTATCACTGTGCGCATCGCGTATCTTATTACGGAAAAGAAGGTTGCTCCGCATAACATCCTCGCCGTTACCTTTACTAATAAGGCCGCAGGCGAGATGCGTGCCCGTGTCGAAGAGCTGCTAAAGGACGAACGTATGCCGTCCGCACCGCTCATCTCGACGTTTCACAGTTTGTGCGTGCGAATACTGCGGCAAGATATCGATAAACTCGACGAAGGTTACAAAAAATCATTCACGATCTACGACACAGACGATTCGCAAAAGGTAGTCAAGGCGTGTATCAAAGACCTCGGTCTTGACGAAAAACAGGTCGCTCCGCGTGCCGTGCGAAATGCTATCAGCTCTGCTAAAAATCGAGGTGAAGATTCGGCTATGTTCGCTGGCAAGGTCGAATATGGTGACGGCAAACAGGCCGCTTTTGCCAAAGTTTATAAGATGTATGACGAGCGTCTTAACATGGCAAATGCACTCGATTTTGACGATCTGCTTATCAAAACCGTCAAGCTACTGCGGCAGTCGCCGGAGACACGCGAGAAATATAATGAGCGCTATAAATACATCCTCGTTGACGAATATCAGGACACTAACGCCTTGCAGTTTGCGTTAATCAGCTTCCTTACGGAAAAGCAGCAGAATATCTGTGTCGTGGGTGACGATGCTCAGAGCATCTACGGTTTTCGTCAGGCGGACATTCGCAACATTCTCGGTTTCGAAGAGCATTTTCGCGACTCTAAGGTCATATTGCTTGAGCAGAA
>JAYVOS010000287.1:0-5663 GCA_043757775.1 Chloracidobacterium sp.
CGGGAAAGCGAAATTGTGTCAGGAAAGATAAAACTTGTCGATAAAGAAATTTTCCCTGTTAAAAATCATAAAACTCGACCAATACAGAAAAACGTTTGGGAGGGAGCAAAAAAAGCGGCAGCCCAGAAGGAAAAAAAATATGGCGTCAAGAATCTAGGGCCTTGGAGCAAATTTGAATGGGGAATGATGAACGGAAAACTTTCAGCTCTGAGGTGGGTTCTGGGTGATGAGTGGGACATGCTGGATACATAAGTCGGTTACACATTGGCTTGACACTCCCTCTTTACTTCGCTGCTTTACCTGTTAAAAGCCCCGTAAATTGGGGTCGTGAGGCTCACGTCAGACCAAGGGGATCAAGAAGAGACACTCGTAAGCCACATTCCTATTCCATTCCGAAACATTTCACTGTAGTTCAGACACATTCCCAAACCATTCAGACGCCTTTCTAAATGATTCGAACAAATACCTGAGTCGTTCAGATGCGTTGCCGAAGGAAATATTTTTCTTGCCGAGACAACGGGATATATTGCTGAAACATCCAGACGATTGTGCGAATGAATAAGATCATGCACGGGACGCGGCAGCAATATCGCCAAAGGCCCCGGACAGAACGCCGAAGCTAAATTCCCCGTCTTTCCCTCTGACCGGAACCTTTCTTGAGTAAGCCGCCACGGCTCTAATTTACTCAGTTGAGGTTACAAATATGTCGATAATTAAAAGTTGGCTGCCAAAACGTTTGGCGGACCTGTTAGTAATGTTTCAGAATGTCGAAGGCAAAATAGGCGGCTACACAACGATCTTGCCGCTCACGACGGGCCAAGTGGACAGGATCATATTGATCTGCCAGGAATTTATCGCCTTCTATAACTATGTTACGCAGTCGCGGGCGACGACCGAATCGCTGGTGGAATGGCGTAATGTCATATTTAATGGCACTCCGACGGGCGACGCCGCTCCGGCACCGCCTACATTCCCGACATATACTGCCGTGACGGACAGCTTTATCGGGATAATCACGGAGTTTCGTGAGTTTCGCGAATTGATCGTGGCCTCGCCGGGTTACACTCAGGCAATAGGCGAGGATCTGATGATCGTGGCACCGGAATCGGAGAAGAAACTTGCCGCCGAAACCGAGCCGAGCCTAAAAGTATCGACTGATACAGGTTATAAGGTTATTGTTGCCGGTTCGATGCAGGGTATGGACGCTATGCGGGTCGAATATCAGCGTGCCGCATCGACGACTTGGAACATCGCGGCTTTCGTAACAAAGCTCCCTGCGGAGTTTACCGTCTCACCCGCCACACCCGGTGACCCCGAAAACGGCCGCATCCGCGCCATATTCATCAAGAAAAATGATGAATACGGATCTTGGTCACCTGAGTATTCGGTGACGATCAGTTAGCAAAGAATTGCCACGCTCTTTAGAGCGTGGGTAGTCAGCATAAAAATTTGGGGCTTTAGCCAAACATTCGGCTAAAGCCCATTTTTATCTATTGAAATAGTTCCACTAGCTAAAGCTAGTGGCAATTCATCATTAAACTTTACCTCACTAACTTTAACCTGTCGGACGCTTTATATAACGCAAAGGCGATGACGCAGGAGAAGACTACGGAGAGGTAGAAACCGAAGAGGCTGCCGATGGCTCGGGCGGGGACGTTGCCGACGCCGGGCATGTCGAACGCCGAAAAAGCGCCTGCAAGCATCGCACCGACGGCACCAGATGCGAGAGCGAGGACGAGCCCCATTAACAGGATCTTTACGTAATCGAGCCCGAGATGTCGGATCGTGTCGAGGCCGACGAAAGGATTGAGAGTCGCACCCAGCGAGCGTGTATATCCCGCGACCGCCGATGCCGCCGGAAAGTAAAACAAGCCCCAAAGACCGGCGGCACCGGCAAGCAGCAGAAACAGCAAGCCCTTTTTCAAGAACTGTTGGGTCATCGCGGCACGCTCTTTGGCAACGGTTTCGGGAGTTTTGCCCACGGCTGACTCGAGCTGCTGTCGGCGGGCGTCCTGTATCATCTGGTTCGTCCGTTCAAGGTCTTCGCCGTCCGGCATCGGGGCTCCGCTCATATCGGGAGCCTGTCCGGGCTCGATCTGCCCTTTCTGCATCTGTTCGACACGACGCCTTTGATACTCAGCCGCGTCGCCAACCATCTTGCGAACGACATCGCTCTGCTTCGCGGCGTTTGCGGCATACGGCAGCTCAGGAGCGACGGTTCTCGCCGCGTCCGACTGCAGGCCGTTCATCTCATTTGTAGCCGAGCTAACCAAAAAGAAAGCTCCGATGACGATCATCAAAACAAGCGGCCCAAAAGACACCACATAAACGCCGATGCTCAGGAAAAACGGATGTATCACGTCTTCCCAAATGTTGAAATCGTCGAACGCGGGCATAAAGTTTTCGTCGAGCTTGCCCTGCGAGAAATTGTTGACGGTGTTAGCGAGGATGCCGAACGTCAGCGTATTTGCCAGCAAAAAACAGACAAGCGCCGAAAACATCATAAAGATCCCACCGAACCCGACCACGCCTTGCCCGACGGAGAGAAACATGAACATTATCGCACCCATTATGAGGCTTGCTTTGAACCGGAACGGATACGCGAGGGCCTTACCGAGATCGGCAAAGCCAAAGCCTTCGGTAAGAGGAGCTCGATAAGGCACGTGCGAAAAAGTTTTGGCCGGGTCAACCGGCACGACGATCGCTGTACACATCGCCCCGCAAAACGGGCAGATCTTGACATTCGAGCCGTAGCTTGAGGGACAAGCCTTGCAGAAAAGATTAGTGCATGTCTCGCAAACATATTTCGCCGGAGCGTCCGCGTGCATCGAGCAAACATCCGCAACCGGCCCCGATTCCGCCGTAGGATTTACAAACGTCTGCCGCTGTTCGACGACACCAAGCCGCTCTTTGTGCGTCATCGTGATGACCGGAGCAGCCGGAGCGGCGGCGTCTTTGGCATTGAAAAATTCTATTAGCGACGGAACCTTACCGGCTTCGATCCAACGCAGTTCACCACGGCGAACGCGGTCGATCTTGAGCAAAGAGCCTTCGACGATCCACGACGTCATCTCGTCGAATCTCGTCTCGACGATTTCTCCGTCGCTCTCGATCTGCCAGATGTCTTTATTTGTGTCGTTGATCTCCATCGTACATCTAAGAAATCCAGTTACTACCGCTCCCGGTTCTGACCTGCATCAGGCGACAAGCTCCAATATGTCGTTGGAATCGACTTCGGCCACGGCAGCACGTTTCTCAGCCAATTGACGGACGATACCGTTAGCGACCTCGCCCGCGTTGCACGCCTCGACGAGTGCCTCGACGACCTCATGCTGATAACGCGTGCCTACAAAGCTCCGAAGACGATCGAGTGCAGGCTGCAGCTCCATACCCTTGGAATACGGGCGGTCGATCGTCATCGCATCGAACGTATCTGCGACGGAGACAATCTTTGCCTGCAGAGGTATTTGCTCATCGGTGAGCCCGGCGGGATAGCCTTTGCCGTTGACCATTTCGTGGTGCATGACCATGCCGGGCAGATAAGGAGCCATCGCCGGTATCTGCGACATGATCTTGTAGCCCTTCATCGGGTGGGTCTTCATTATGGCGAATTCTTCTTCGGTAAGGGCGGCCGGCTTTTTGAGGATCGCATCATCGACCGCGATCTTGCCGATATCGTGCAGCAAAGCTGAAATTCGAAGTGTCTCAAGCTCCTCGGCATCCATATTCATGCGTTTGCCGATAGCGACGGAGATCCGCGAGACACGCTCGGAATGGCCGCGCGTGTATTTATCCTTGCCATCGATCGCGGCGGCGAGGGCTTTGACAGTGCCAACGAACAGCTCGCGATTTTCCTCGGCGGCCTTAGCAAGATTGATGATCTGCTCCTCAATCTTCCCGCCCATCGCATTAAAGGTTTCGCCTAGCGTCCCTATCTCCGTGCGGCTGGTCGCTTCGACGCGGGTCGAGAATTCTCCGGCACCGATCTTCTTAGCGGCGGCGGCAAGCTTTAACAAAGGTGCAGTCATAAACCTCGCACCCGCAAATCCGACGATCAGTGCTAGCAATGCAAACGCCATGCTGATGACCCACGTCTGCGTTCGCATTTCGCCGACCGACGCAAGAGCTTTGCGTTCGTCCTGCATTGTGATTACGCCAAAAATATAGCCATTCCCTATCTGAGCCGTCGAATAGGCACCGATCATGTCGTATGACTTATCCTTGTATGACGCATTGAACGGTACGAGAGCAGATTGCACCTGACCGCCAGATTCAAGCCAATCCTGAACAATCTTAAGATCGCCCATCTGACTTTTTGAAGCGGCCAAGCTGGAATCCGGATGAAACACAGCCTTTCCGGTTTGATCTACGACAAAGATGATCGGCAACCCTGCTTTCCAAAGATCTTCATCCTTCGTCGGGGTCATACCGACGACGCTTTGTGAAACACCTTGGAGCGATGCTATCGCAACAATCGTCGCAGTGTTCGAGCCGTCGATCATAACGTTTTGTGAGAACGACATTACAGAAATACCCGAAGCGTCGATCTTATGTGGTTCTCCAATTCGTAGTTTGGCATTCGCAGGAGCATTAATAATTTCAGCCGACATTGCCTCGACATCATCGCGGCTGAGAGCTTCGCGACGAAAGACGGAAAGCGAGTCGGCATTAGCCGGCTTGATATAAAGAGCGACGAGATCTGGATTTTCACGCAGAATGGCGGCGAGTTTTGCTTCGGTTTGAGCGGAAGAAATAACCGTCGAGTCGTGAGAAAGCTCAAGTGCCGTCGATAGGCTGGTAACGACAGAGCCAAAGCGGCGACCAAACATCTCGATCTGACGGGCTTTTTCCTGCACCAGTTGAATCTGATAGCGATTTTCAGCGGCTCTCAACTCGCTGCCGCTCTTGCGTGACAAAAGCCAGCCGGTCAGGACGAGAGGAACCAGTCCGACAAGCAGGAGGGTAAATATTACGTAATAAATGAGGCTGATCTTGCGGCGTTCAGTGGGCATGGTAGCGGGGGAGGCTTAGGAACTAAGCCTGTTTAATTCTAGAGTAATTCCCGCTTGAGGTCAACAAGTTTTAACGGCGTCACTTTACAACAAAACTGTGGGGAGACTCGCCGTAGTTATTAGATGTGATGCCATTACGATGCGTACTGCCGTATGCCGCTTTTCCTGGGCGAAATTCGACCGTAACAGTCCCACCACTTTCGAGGGTGAAGAGACCCGCATGAACAGCGGCTGTGCAGATCGATGAATCAGCGGCATAAACATCGCTGCCCCAAATTGCTTCAGGGACGCCATTTACTGGACATTCGAATCTATATTTACGCCCAACATCGGCATTGAACGTAGAGCCTGCGGTTGTCCATGAAATAGGCGTAACCTCATCAGCATCGGCAGTATTCTCTTCCTTTTTAGACGCTTCTGTCGTCGGCGAGGGCGAGGATGCGAGTGTTGGTGACTGGCTCGGTTTCGAAGTAGCCGATTTCGGAGTGGGTGAAGCGTTACCGTTCGCTGGGCGGACTGAGACGTTTGTATCAGGCTTACGGTTTTAGATAAAAAGGAATGAAATAGCTATAACGGCTAATGCTAAGATCGACATAACAACGATCAAGCCGATTAAAAGCCACTTTTTGTTATTGCTTGCCGGAACAACGA
>JAYVOS010000288.1:0-1555 GCA_043757775.1 Chloracidobacterium sp.
CGCATACAGACACCCTGAAGCACCGATCAGCGAACAGGCTTGGGATTCGGCGACTTTGAGAAAAGTTTCGTAGTTCCAGTAGCTCTGAACACCTTTCCCTACGGTCGTGTCATCATTGTCCAAATAAACCAATCGCCCCGCGACGCAGCCCACAGTTTTATCGGCAAACGGAGGCAGGATGTGTCGGAAAATGTCTTTGGTATAAAGCGTCGTCGCGTCTGAAAACAAAATGATCTCGCCGGATGCCTGTTCGACGGCGTTGTTTTGAGTCATCGTTTTACCGACGCGGCCCTCTTGGCGAAACAGCTTGATGCCGCGAGGGGCAAATTCCTTGACGATCTCATCGGTCGTGTCGGTTGAGCCGTCAGAAGCGACGAGGATCTCCAGTTTTGCCGACGGATATTCGATCTGCAAGGTGTTTTCGAGTTTTTCCCGGATAGCAACCTCTTCGTTAAATGCGGTGATCAGTATAGTAAGTTTCGGTTCGATATCAGCACGCTCTACCGACCTTGGAAATAGCACGCTCACCATAAAAACGAGTAGCGGGTAGCCGAAATAGACATACGCCAGCATCCCTGAGCACGTCCAAAACACTAGTTGTTCTGCTGTCCAGATCATATAGTAGCTGGTTGACGATCCCAAACCGATTCGGTCTTTGTCTTCTCGATTGCACCGCTTTCGGCACTTTGAATTCTGCGAAACGCGACCGCGTAGGCGATCAGATAATAGATGAACCAATTATAGGCTACGGATGCAAAGAAGCTCGACACCATATATCCAATGATGCTCGCCTGCAGGCCGATAGCGAGATAGTAAAACCAGGAGAGATCATCTTTGGCAAATAACGTCTGCTCGATCGCACTCAGTTTGCGATAAGGACTGATCATAAATACGAGATACGCGACGAGCCCGAGTATGCCGATCTCAGACGAAACCTGCGTAAACGCATTATGCGACTGTAGATCGCGGATGCCGACGATAGGAAAATTGCCAATACCTATGCCCCAAGGATTTCGGGCAGTGACCAATAGTGAACGTTCGAGCAGCTCTTTGCGCTGATCGCTCGATCCGACGGCATCTAGCCCTGGCACAAAGATCGACAGCATTCGTAGGCCGTAATTACCGGGAGCGGCAGCTAGGGCGAGACCGCCGATAACGATCGACGCGATGGTTACATTTAGTCGATATTTGCGGCCAAGTTTCCATGCCAGCACTGCCGAACAAACGATCAATCCGATAAATGCTCCGCGTGAAAAAGTCACCATGTTTGCCGCGACAAACAGCCCTGCCATCGTAAAATATATGATCCGCATCGCCTTGGTCTTAGACGCGATGCCGAGCGTAATAGCGAGCGGCGTCATCATCACAAAGTGCATCGCCATCTCATTTGGGTTGCCAAACATACCGCCGACATCGACGCCGACCCGGTATGATTCGACCGTGAATTTACCGCTCATATAAAGCTGTAGTGCCGCGATACTCAGATAAACACCAATTCCAAGCGACAGCCACATCATTCCCATCAAGCGTTTGCGCGTGCGGACGACATTGACCA
>JAYVOS010000289.1:0-1546 GCA_043757775.1 Chloracidobacterium sp.
CATAATATCACCCCCTGTGAGAACCCTATTACATAAATTATCTAAACGAAGCCAGCGATTTTTTTCAGCATCGCAAAAAAATGGTACCGAGGGTCGGAGTCGAACCGACATGGGCGTTAAGCCCGCTAGATTTTGAGTCTAGTGCGTATACCAATTTCGCCACCCCGGCTTGAAATTTAAGATAATAAAGGTCTGACGGCGATAGGTCAAGACACAACCCTGAATTATCCTTGCTAAACCTCGATCAAAACCTCTATCTGAACCCGGCGTTTTGCCTCGTCGAGAAAGTTTTCTATTGATGCCGCAACCTTTTTGTCGGTCAAGATCTTATGGACCTCGAGCCGTTTTTCATCCAGGCTTGGCAACAGCAAACCCGGCGAAAGCCTCCTAAATTCGGGAATATATGTGTCACGATAATATTTTGCTTCGTCCTCGGGGGTAATCACTACGAATGAACCGAACCGAAAATCCACGTATTTTTCGATCACGACACGCTGCGAGATTAGATGTTCGAAATTGTCATCCTTGATCGATTCGAACCCGACCTGTTTCAATCTAGCTTCGAAAACCGACGGTGACGGAAAGTAAGATAACGTCTCATTTATCTTGTCGGCGATCTCTTTGTCGGTCGGGGCGTTACGCGGCAACCGGGCGGCCTCAAGCGCGAAAAGCCGTTGATTTATAAGAACTTGCAGGGCTTGGTTTAGCTCCTGTGAACTAGGCTTTTCAAGCTGTGTCCCCGGCTGTAGGGCAAGCTGCCATACGATGTCGGAATATGTTATCAGCTCTGTCCGGCCGCTATCGCTCACGACGGCGACGGTCTTGTCCACGACCTCCTGAGCATTTGCAGTGTCCGATATTGCGGCGCAAACAAAAATTGCACATATAAAGAGAATACCCAAGCCAAATTTTCGTGGTAAAGATCTCATCGTGTCTAAATCCAATTTTCGACCCCTTTTACAGTGCTGTCAACCCAGTGTTTCGAGTGTTAAATTTCTTGACATAATGTTAAATATTGTTTTTAATTATAGAGGAGGCTTCTAAACTTCTCATTTCGATATTTCCTCCTTCATTGACTATATTTTTAGCACCGACATACTCAGCTGCGATCAATTAGAAATGTTAATTTCCTCGCCGTCGAAAACTGACGCCAGCCCTATTGCTTCAATAGCGGAGCGGAGAGACCACACTAACGACCTAAAGTTCATTTCCGAACTCGGGCGGAGCCTGCTTGTCACCGTGCATCCGAAAAAGGTCGCTAGCCGTGTCGCCGAATCCATCCAACAAGGAGTAGATGCGGGCGTGTGCGTATTTGTTGCCGAGCTTGACAGCATCGGGCTGATAACTTGTGGTTTTGGACCTGTTGGCGAGATCGACGAAGGTTTTCTTAACCGCACAAGGTTTGAAAAGTGGTTTAATTTTATGCCGCCGCAGATCGGATATTCGGAAGAGTCGGCTAGTGAATTTCTGATCGGCGACTACGAACATTCCCACGAATACGTCTCTCCTCTGCACATTAACGGCGAGATCAAAGGCGCGATAATCA
>JAYVOS010000290.1:0-1545 GCA_043757775.1 Chloracidobacterium sp.
TCTCCGCCGTCAAATGGGGCGTTGCCGGCCGTATTGTATGGGCATGGGTTCTGACCATACCCGCTGCGGCTTTCATCGCCGCTGCATCTTATTTCGTCGTGCTACTCATCGAAAAGATCGTCGGCGTAGTTTCATAACCCCACGCATCCCTTTTTACTTGCTAAAACCCGTCGCGAGTGCCATCATTTTTCTTTGGAGAAAGCGATGTCTGTAACACTCGAAGCACCTCAACTCATAGAAGATTATCTCGTAATGCCGGACGCTGAGATCGCCGAACGGATCGAAGCCGCCCGTGAAATGCTCGGGCCGCGTGTCGTCATTCTCGGACATCATTATCAGCGTGACGACGTTATCAAGCATGCCGATCTGACTGGTGACAGCTATCAGCTTTCCGTGATGGCTTCTGAGACCGAGGCGGAGTATATCGTTTTCTGCGGCGTCCATTTCATGGCCGAATCGGCCGATATCGTAGGCAAAGATTTTCAACACGTAATAATTCCCGATCTCGGTGCCGGATGCTCGATGGCTGATATGGCGTCGATCGAACAGGTCGAGGACGCCTGGGAACAGCTTCGTGAGATCGGCGTTTTGGACAGCAAAGTCGCACCAATCACTTACATGAATTCGACGGCGCAGATCAAAGCATTTTGCGGCCGAAACGATGGTGTCGTCTGCACTTCGTCAAACGCGATACCGCTGTTCGATCACTATCTCAAACAGTACGACAAGATGTTTTTCTTTCCCGATCAACATCTCGGCCGAAACACGGGCTCCAAATTCGGCATACCTCTCGACAAGATGGTGCTGTGGAATCCGCACGAGGAGCTTGGCGGCAATACAGAGGAGCAGTTACATAACGCAAAGCTGATCCTTTGGCGGGGGCATTGCTCCGTTCACGGACGTTTCAAGGCTTGGCACGTCGATAAGATCCGCGAGGAACATACGGGTATGAAGGTCATCGTCCATCCGGAATGCCCGAAAGAGGTCGTTGACCTCGCCGACCTCGATGGCTCGACGTCATTCATTATTAAAGAAGTCGAAAACTCACCCGCAGGCTCAAAATGGGCGATCGGAACTGAGGTCAATCTCGTTAACCGTCTGCAAACCCGTTTCCCGGACAAAGAGATCCGTCTGCTCGCACCTGACTTGTGTATGTGCGCGACGATGTACCGCATCGCCCCGCAAAACCTGGCGTGGGCAATGGGTAATCTGCTCGACGGCAACGTCGTCAACGAGATCATCGTCGATGACGAGACCAAACATTTCGCTAACATCGCCCTCGGCCGAATGATCGACCTGACCGAGAAGAAAAGTTAGCCACGAATGAACACGAATTACACGAATTACACGAATAAAGAAGAGTCGATTCTTTATAAAGATCTTTCGTATAAGATCGTTGGTCTGGCTATGCAAGTTCATACTGAACTTGGACATGGTTTTCTTGAAAAGGTATATGAAAATGCTTTGATGGTTCTCTTTGATAAAAATGGTATCAGTGCACGCCAACAATATCCAGTTTCCGTATTATTTCACGAGCGTATCGTT
>JAYVOS010000291.1:0-5615 GCA_043757775.1 Chloracidobacterium sp.
ATTGAGCAGACTCTAATTTTTTAACACACATTCGTGAAAAACGTAAATTGATAGTAGTGAAACTTAACAAATCCGTAAGCCTCGAAAAAGATGGCGACACCAGCACAATATCTAACTGTGCTAATTTCGCTTGCATTTATTAGTAGTTACGTGCATCATAATTGTGTTAATCCTTCTCTCGCGTCCATTGGGACGCGCTTTCTTTAACGGTTTTTGGATAAGTTTGAGAGCAGGCCCCGTTTAGTTCACTAGAAGTAGCTCTCGTTTTTTGAGTATCCGAAACCCGGCCTTTTCCCTTAAAGCGGAAGACACACCGGTTCGACACACTTCTTCAGCATTCCCTTCAGTAAGGGTAAAAGGTAAATAATTATGTCAATGAAACTTTATGTAGGAAACATTTCCTTCAACACGACCAATCAGGATCTTAATGACCTGTTTGGTGCAATCGGCCAGGTCGAATCGACCAACATCATCGAAGATCGCGAAACAGGCCGCTCACGCGGTTTTGGATTCGTCGAAATGACCAATCAGGCAGACGGCGAAACCGCTATTGCTGAACTTAACGGCAAAGAGGTTGACGGACGGGCTTTGAAAGTCAACGAAGCTAAACCACAGGAAAATCGCAGCGGCGGAGGTGGCCGTGGACGCAGCGGTGGTGGTGGTGGAGGCTACGGCGGTGGCGGTGGCTACGGTGGTGGTGGAGGCGGCGGTGGCCGTTGGTAAATTTTGACTACTAAACAAGTAGCACAAGAGAGATGCCCGGTGCAGAAATTGCCCGGGCATCTTTTTTTTAATCAAATAAGCGAAAAGCGTGTTAAACTGTACTTATGTCTTACAGCCCTCTATCACTTTCGCGTCGCCATGTGCTTGGTGACCTATACGGCCGCACCGATCCGATGTCCGAAGGCGTTCCTGTTTATCTCGATGGCGAAACCCCGGAGCTACTCGGCCAGGCCGACCAATGTCTCGGTCATTATGCCGACGCCGTGTCATTTCACCTTTCGGATGACTACTGCAAAAAGCTCTCTGCCGGGCATTTTACTTACTCGTTTAACTACGAACACTCTGCCCCCGAAGAAGTGGGCCGCAAACGTATCAAGATCAATTCGATAACCCTGATAGCCCGCAAGGCATATCAAAAACCGATCCCCAAAAACGCCTCAAAATCTAAAGCTGCGGCAGCCGTCGTCGCTGAAGCAGAATAAGAAACGTAGGAATATTGGCCACGAATTAACACGAATGCCACGAATGTAAGATATTTCTTATTCGTGGCATTCGTGTTAATTCGTGGCTAAACTCCTATCTATGGAACGTACAGAATTCCTTAGGCTCGGTTCCGGCTTTGAATACTTTCGCATGTTTGTCTGGGCAATTTACGGTCGCCCGCATTCCCGTTACCGGACAGATCATCACCGTGACGCTGCCGTCGGTATCACCGGGGGCACGGGATTGGCTGTTGGACGGCTGACCCTCCGGTGGCGAAGTGCCGTCCTGCCAAGTCCCGTTGAGAGGCGTCGGGGAAGGTGTCGGACGCGGGGTTGCATTGGGATTCTCATCCAAGATCGGTATCAGCGATCTATTAGGCACTGTCCCTGCAACAAATAATTCGATCCGTCGAAACTCCGCCGGGACATTTGTTACGTATATCTCAGGTGCTTCGACCGCAGGTAATTCCTCGGAGTAAGGAGGCGGATCGCCTTTCGCTCTAGCCGGAGTTGGAATAGGCGATGGCGTAGGCGAAGCGTCAGGCAATGTATCTATTTCACGGATCAGGGCACCATTGCGAATGTCGATCTCGGCTTTGCGAACCCCGGCGGGCATCGTCCAGTCACCGTTCCATTCGGGGTGCATATCTAGTGCACCTTTCATGAAATCAGCCCATATCGGCATTGCAGAATCGGCACCTTTCATCCCAAGATCGTCGCCGTTATCAAACCCGACGTAAACGACCACGACCAGGTCCGGCGTAAATCCCGCAAACCATCCGTCACGCGAAGTCCCCGTCTTTCCTGCAAACGCAGTCTTGCCCGCAATGTTTCGAAATCCCCACCCCTGTGCCTGTACCGCCGTGCCGCGATTGATGACATCTTTCATAATGTCGTCCATCACATACGCGACATCAGGGCGAACGACGTTTTTGCGGTCGGGAGCCGGAGCGGCTATCGTCCGGCCTTCACCCGAAGCGATCTTGGTTATCGGCATCGGCAGCACGCGGTCGCCGAGATTTGCAAACATCGTATAGGCCGTCGCTACCTGTAGGGGAGTTGCTTCGGCGGTCCCAAGAGCCATCGACGGATAAGCCTTATCGACCTTTGGCATTCCGGCTTTCGTTGCCAAATTCATTACTTTTCCGACATTACATTGCATTGCTATATCGACCGTAATGACGTTTTTGCTCTTGACCAGAGCGTCGCGCAATGTCGTCTCCTTATTCGAGAAAGCATCGCCGAAATTACCCGGCGTGTAGCTGTCCTGATTAAAGGTGAACGTCTTTTTCTCGTCTTTGAAGATCGTTGCCGCCGTAAATTGCCGAGTGCTGCTGTCGTAAGCCGAGTTGAGCGCCGTCGTGTAAACAAAAGGCTTGAACACCGATCCGGGTTGCCGCATCGCGTCGGTCGCACGGTTAAATTGATTCGTCTGATAGTCACGTCCCCCGACCATCGCCACGATCTCGCCGGTCTTTGGGCGAACGGCAACGAGCGAAGCGTTCAACCCTTCTTTTTTAGGAAAATATTTATCTAGCCCTGCGAGCCGCTTGGCGACTATCTCATATGCCATCCGCTGCAGATCCGGGTCGATGGATGTGTAAACACGCAAATGCTGCAAAGCCTCAGGGTCGGTCACGAGCTTTGGCAGCTCGTCCATCGCGTATTGCGAGAAATAAGGCATTCCCTGCAATTCTTTGGCGTTAGATATCTGTTTCAACTCGATCGGCGTAGTGCGATTTTCAGCCAACTGCTGCTCGGTGATCTCGCCGGTTTCCTGCATCGATTCGAGCACCTGATTGCGGCGCTCTTTGACGCGGTCCGGATATTTAAATGGATTGTAACGGTTCGGACTTCGTATAATGGCGGCGATAAACGCACATTCAGGCAACGACAATTGCGATACGTCTTTGCCAAAATACGCATTCGCCGCCTCGCCGACACCATAGATCGACACGCCGGACTGTTGGCCGAGATATATCTGGTTGGCGTAGAGCGTAAATATTTCCTGCTTGGTCAACCGCGTCTCAACGATCATCGACATATATGCCTCAGTCACCTTTCGCGTCATCGACTGTTCATTGCTGAGCAATAGGTTTTTGATCAGCTGCTGCGTGATCGACGAACCGCCCTGATTATTTATCCGCGAGCCTTCTTCGGGATCATATCTTCGCCACAACGCACGGGCGATACCGCGAAAGTTTACGCCGTAATGCTCAAAAAAAGCACGGTCCTCAGTCGTCGTGATCGCCTTGACGAGGTAAGGCGGAATGTCATTATAAGTAACGGTCTTGCGGCGGCCGTCGCCTTCGGCGGCGATAGAGCTGAGTATTTTCGGCTCGAGATGCGTCTCTTTGACCTCGACGTTAGAATCGCGGTCACCGATAGCCGTAACGGATTTTCCGTCCTTAGAAAATTTGACCGACAACGCCGGAAACACTTTTAAGTTGTCAATAATTCCGGTCGTGCCCGGCTCGATCGCAATGACATTATCCTCGACCGAATAACGGCTGCGCGAGGCATCGGCACGGGCGTTTTTTTCGATGTAACCGGCGGATTTTAAATACTCGATCATCACCGGCATCGTAATGTCTTCGCCGACTTTCAAAGTTTTCGGCGCCGAATACACTCCGGCTGATGCGGTGTAAACCTCCCCGCTGAGCAGCTTGCGGTCGATCTTGTCAGAAAAATCAAACCAGAAATATGTCAGCGTCAAAAACACTCCGAGAAATATCAGCAGAGACGCCGAGATCGTCCAGCCGTTAAACACCAACCGCAGCAGACGGCGAAAACGCGACGGCGGCGGTGCCTGATACGAAGACGCACGCCGAGCCTTGACCCAGCCTTTCGGCGGCATCTTAGATCTGGTCGTTTGTTCGGGCAAATTTTCCGGCATTTATATGGTTGGAATTGCGAAGACTGAGTGAGATCAACATCTCCGGCGGGAACCTTTAAAAGTTTATAGAGTTTTGGCCATATATGTCCAATTATTTATCGCTTTAGTTAATGGTTATTTATTCGACACTCAGCCACATCACCCGTGGGAGACTTGTAGTTTCCAATTTGCCGGTTGTCACAAATGTTTGAAAACTCTCTCAACTCTAATATTTGCTTTGCAAACTACGGAGACTGGTAGTATATTAAATGAAATCTAATTCTAGGAGAATCGCAATGAAAAGACTGCTCGTAGTTCCATACTTCGTTTTGTTAATGGTCTCTATCGGAGGCATGCTGGCTGACAGCGTATCAGCTCAAAATAGGGGGCGTGTCGAACGTCCTTCCCTAGAGCGTCAATTGGCCCAAAAATATGATGGCCGAAACGTCGCTCCCGGCTCGGAACTCGAGCAGCTAATCATAGCTAATCAGGATTTTTCAAAACTTCGAGCTGATGAGTTTAAGGACGAACGCGGCTTGCCGCCCTGGCTCCGTGTCTGGTGGCGTAAGGCTCACCCGGAAGAAATTTACTCGGCCAGCGACCCTACCAAAGGCTATCCGCTAGTCTTAAAAGAAATTCTCGAATGGATGATAACGCATCAGGATCTAAAAGCCGGCCCGGGCGAAGAAACAGAGACCAAGGGCGAAGAGAGCGAAAAGCGTGCCCGTGGTTACGACAGCGAATTTATAAAAGCTCTTGTCGGCCCCAATCTACGTACGTCCGGGCTTCAGACCGTCGCACGTAGTGAATCCGACATTCGCGTCAACTACTTTGATACAACAAAGATCCTCGCCGCCTCGAATAATATTGGTGGAAGTGGAACTCAGGGTGTTTATCGCTCAGCCGACGGTGGTGTCACATGGGCACAAACTAACTTGCCGCTAACCGCACCGGATACATCTCACTCAGACCCGACAGTTGAGTGGACAAATGACCGTGCATGGTCTTCGACCCTCGGCATCCAGGGAGCTACGCTCAAGTTTCGTAACTATGTCTCGACCGACAACGGAGCTACTTGGGTATTGGACGCTACTGTATCCGGAGCCCAAACGAACGTTGACAAACAGATGGTATGGGTCGATCATAATGCGGCATCTCCTTTCTTTGGTCAGATGTACGGCATTTGGCATAACGGAGCACCAGCATTTATGAATCGCCGTACAACCGGTGCAGCCGGAACGTGGCTGGCGGCACCGATCCAAGTAAGCGGAGCCGAATCAACCGGCACCTCGATCGGGGGCGACGTTAAGACAAATAGTGCCGGCAATGTTTTCGGTTTTTGGCCGACAACCGGAAACGCCAGAGTCTTTGTTACAAAATCTACAGACGGTGGCAACACCTTCGCGGCACCAGTACAGATCGCCACGACCTTTGACACGTTTGACATCGGCGAGCCTGCTTTTTCTAGCCGCCGTGCATTTATGTATGTTTCTGGCGGAGCATACAAAACGGTCACAAAAAATATGGTCTATGCA
>JAYVOS010000292.1:0-5612 GCA_043757775.1 Chloracidobacterium sp.
CGCTGATTCGGAAAAACCTGAAACGTCTGAAAAAGTACAAGCCTCGTCCAGCTTTTCTATTCAATAAACAAAAGATGAAATTAGCGGCTACACTTGCGAGCGTTTGTATTTTGCTGCTTGCCGTTACTGCTTTTTCGCAAACCCTGCCATCCAGTATACGCGGCTACAAGATCTACCAAACTAAGGTTGTCGTAATAAACGCCGATGACGTCTCATCAAAAAGCACCGACGCTAACGCCTCAGTTCGGCTGCTGAACCCAAAGATCGTAGGTATTGGTTTGACAGGTGTCACCCTCGAAATAACGGCTGAAATGACTCCGCTCGACCGTTCGGGGGGCGTCGTTTTTATGACATTCAAAGACTTTCGCGTCAACAATATTCCGATCGAGATCGACGAATATACCGCACCATTCAATTTCAAAAAAGGGGAAAAGGTCACATTCCCAAAACCCGCCCGAATATCAATAAATACTGCTAACCTTGCAAAAGGCGTATATAAAGAGTTGGTCGATTCGAAAGAAGATTGGACATTGTCAGGAACCGTCTTTGTTTTTGGTAAATTCAAAAAATTCGGCATTGGTTTTAAGCGTGTGATCCCGGTCGAGATCGACCTCAAGATCAAAAACCTGCTGCACTAGAAAACCGTTTATATAGATAGCTACGTTTTTCGCGTATTTTGGGATAAAATTGTAGTTTACTTAGAGGTCAAAAAAAGTGAGCAATAATACCTTAGATCTAACGGATTTCTTTAAAGAAAGTTTCGGTTCAAATGCAACCTACGTCGAGGGTTTGCTCGACCGCTACAACTCCGACCCAAAATTGGTCGACGAGTCCTGGCAATTGTATTTTAGCGAATTGCTAAACGGCAAAGCTCCCGCCGCCGACATTAAGGCGGAAACGGGGGCCGTAGGAAATGTGTCTATCGCACAGAAAACCGCTGAGCCGGAACCACAAAAGCCAGTCCAAATATCTCTGCCCGCCGACACCGAACCAAAACCGATCACCGGTGTTGGCAAAAAGATCGTCGAGAATATGGAGCAGAGCCTGACAGTGCCGACGGCGACCAGTTTTCGAAATGTTCCGGTCAAGGTCCTCGAAGAGAACCGCCGCATCATCAACGAGCATCTCTCTGCTCAAGGCCACGGCAAAGTATCGTTCACGCACATCATCGCTTGGGCGATCGTCTCCGCCGCCAAGATCTATCCGCACATGAATTTCGGGTTCGGAATGGTTAACGGCGTCCCGTCGCGGCTCGAGCATGAAAATATCAACCTCGGCATCGCTATCGACATTGAGAAAAAAGACGGTTCGCGAAATCTGCTCGTTCCTAATATAAAGGGTGGAAACGCAATGAATTTCGCCCAGTTTTTCGCCGCCTACAACGAACAGGTCAAAAAGGCCCGCGACGGAAAACTCGAGATCGCAGATTTTCAAGGGACCACAATTTCGCTGACAAATCCGGGCACCATCGGCACTGCAGCCTCGAATCCGCGTCTTATGTCCGGCCAAAGCGCTATAATCGCGACCGGTGCGATCGAATACCCGGCAGAATATCAGGCGATGACGCCCGCCACACTATCACAGCTCGGTATCAGCAAAACTCTAACAATTACGAGCACATACGATCACCGGGTTATCCAAGGTGCCGAAAGCGGCCTATTCCTCTCGAAAATACACGAATTCCTGGTCGGCAAGTACGAATTTTATGACACCATATTTGCCGATCTTGAGATCAATTATCCGACGCTTCGCTGGGCGGTGGATCATAATCCGGCGTTGCTGGGCGGCGACCGCTCAACTGAGCAAATTGAAAAACAGGCTAATGTTTTGCAGCTCATCAATGCCTACCGTGTTCGCGGTCACCTGTTAGCAAACATAGACCCGCTCAATATGACTTCGCATTACGCGGCGGAGCTTGAACTTGAGAACTTTGGACTGACGGTATGGGATCTCGACCGCGAGTTTATAACCGGCGGGCTGCATGGTGAAAAAACCGCGACGCTCCGCCGTATTTTGGAGATTCTCCGCAAAGCCTATTGCGGCACAGTCGGCATCGAATACCGCCATATTGCAATAAATGAAGAAAAAGATTGGATTCGGCGGCAGGTTAGGGAACAGTTCGTCGATACGCAGCCGCTCCCGGTCGATATCAAAAAGGAATTGCTGCAAAAGCTGATCGAAGCGGAGCAATTTGAGCAATTTTTGCATAAAAAATATCTCGGTCAAAAGCGTTTCTCGCTTGAGGGCTGCGAGACGGTTATCCCGATGCTCGACCAGCTTGTCGAGGGAGCCTCGGCACGCGGTGTCGATGAAATTTATATGGGAATGGCCCATCGAGGACGTTTGAACGTACTGTCTAATATCATTGGCGACCCCGTTACTGGCGACATGGCCGAGCGTATCTTCACCGTTTTCGAAGGCACTTTGCACCCCGACTTCCCTGCCGACGAAGGCGACGTAAAATATCATCAAGGTGCAATCGGCGTGCGTAAAACTAAGGCCGGACGCGACCTGCGCATACAGTTGTCGTGTAACCCGAGCCATCTCGAGACGGTAGATCCTATCGTTGAAGGCATGGCGCGCGCCCGTCAAGACGAGCTTCGTGACGGCCATGGCAAGACACGTCACGAAACATACGAACACATAATGCCGCTGCTGCTGCATGGCGATGCTGCGTTTGCCGGACAAGGCGTCGTCATGGAAACGCTCCAACTCGCGGGGCTTCCGGGGTATCGGACCGGCGGTACGATCCATCTCGTTATCAATAATCAAATCGGTTTTACGACCTCGCCAGGCTTGAGCCGCAGCTCGATCTATTCGACCGATGCTGCTCATATTACACAAACGCCGATCTTTCATATAAACGGTGACGACCCTGAGGCCGCATTTCGCGTTATACAGATCGCTCTCGATTACCGGCGCCAATTTAACAAGGATGTCGTTATCGACCTTGTCGGTTTCCGTCGACTTGGCCATAACGAAGGCGACGAGCCGAGCTACACTCAGCCCGTAATGTATGCCCGCGTCAAAGCTCATCCTGGCACGCGGCATCTATATGCACAGCAATTGATCCGAGAAGGTGTAATCAGCGAAGATGATCTCGCCGTAATGACCGACACGGTCGTCGCTAAATACGAAGGCATTCTCGCTCGTGCAAAAGATATTGCGGTCAAGAAACCTGCGAGGGCAAAACTCTCCATTCCCGCCGCTGACGAAGACGGCTCAACTGTTTTAGAATCAGGCGTTTCAGCCGCAGTCCTAAAACAGGTAGCGGATAAGATCTCGCTAGTGCCGGACAATTTTCACATCAATCCGAAAATGGTCGGTCAGCTTGCACGGCGGGCGAAGATGGGTGCTGACGAAGTGCCGATGGATTGGGCGTTTGGCGAAGCGATGGCGATGGGGTCGCTCGTGCTTGAGGGATTTCCGGTACGATTTAGTGGGCAGGATTCGGGACGAGGTACGTTCTCGCAGCGTCATGCGAATATGTACGATACGATGACCGGAGACCGCTGGGCTCCACTTAACGAGATACGCAACGAATCGAAGCCGTTAGCCCGGTCTTACGTATTTGACAGTTCGCTCTCCGAATACGCTGTACTGGGTTTCGAATACGGCTACTCGGTTATCTCGCAGGATCAGTTCGTGGCGTGGGAAGCCCAGTTCGGCGATTTCTCTAATGGTGCACAGATCATTATCGATCAGTATATCTCCTCAAGTGAAGACAAATGGCAACAGAAATGCCGTCTCGTAATGCTGTTGCCGCACGGTTATGAAGGTCAGGGGCCGGAACATTCGTCCGCTAGACTTGAGCGCTACTTGCAGCTGTGCGGCGAAAACAACCTGCAAGTTTGCTACCCGACAACGCCTGCACAGTATTTTCACCTGCTGCGTCGGCAGGTAAAACAAGACATCGTCCGACCCTTGATCGTGATGACGCCAAAGAGCCTGCTCCGCTTACCGGCCGCAACATCCACAATGCCCGAGCTCGAATCCGGCGGTTTCCAACCCGTAATCGACGACGCTGCTATCACCGACAATGCGACTGTAAAGCGCATCGTTCTCTGCAGCGGTAAGGTCTTTTACGATCTACAGGCGGCACGCGAAGAGGCGAATACAGGCGATGTTGCTGTCGTCCGCGTCGAGCAATTTTATCCGTTTCCTGCGATCGGATTGCAGGAGATCTTTGCGTCTTATCCGAATACCACCGAGATCGTGTGGACGCAGGAAGAGCCGCAAAATATGGGCGGATGGACATTTGTCGAGCCTCGTCTGCGTAACATCACGCCTGACAAGGCTTCGCTTACGTACATTGGACGTGATGCTTCGGCATCGCCGGCGACCGGATCGTATGCGATTCATAATCTCGAACAGGCAAGATTGGTCAATGATTCACTGAACATCGGAGCGGGCCAAAATTCCGCCGTTGGATAACCTTTTCAAGCATCTAACCACTATGAAACACCGAGCAAATGTATCCATCACCATCGCTGCCCTCTTTGCGATATTTGTCCTGTTGGCGTGCCAGCCGAAAGTCGTCAGTAGCGAGGAGCCTGCTAAAAACGCTGCTAACAGCGTCAATGCCGAAGCCGCACCGACTCCGCCGACCAACAAAGAGCCGATCACGATCGCGGCTGTTGGCGACATTATGATGGGCTCGCTGTACCCTAACGACTCGCGGATGCCGCCCAACGACGGTGCCGATCTGATGAAAGAGGTTACACCGATATTGTCTGCGGCGGATATTGCTTTCGGCAATCTCGAGGGCCCGATCGTCGATGGCGGTTCGTCCGGCAAATGCGGCGGCAGCCGCGGCAATTGCTATGCGTTTCGCGTGCCGACCCGTTACGGCAAATATCTCAAGGAAGCGGGGTTTGACGTAATGAGCGTCGCTAATAACCACGCGGGTGACTTTGGGGAAGGCGGTCGCATCTCCACGCAAAAGGTGCTCGACGAGCAAGGCATCAAATACGCAGGTAGCCTCGAGCCGCTGGCGACGACCGCTTATCTCGATGTTAAAGGTAAAAAGATCGCGGTCATAGGCTTTGGTCACAACAACGGCATGCCGAGTATCAATGATCTCGAAGCCGCTCGGAATTACGTGATCGCCGCAAAGAAAAAGGCCAATATCGTCATCGTTTCGTATCACGGAGGCGGCGAAGGCACCGATCATCAACACGTTCCGGCCGCAGGCGAGATCTTTCTCGGCGAAAATCGGGGTAATCTCCGTGCCTTTACGCATACGGTCATTGACGCCGGTGCCGATCTCGTGCTCGGCCATGGGCCGCACGTGATGCGCGGTATGGAGATGTACAAGGATCACTTGATCGTTTACAGCATGGGCAATTTCTGCACCTACGGCTGGTTCACGCTTGCTGCCGAGACCGCATTGAGCGAGATTGTCGAGATCAAGTTAGGCGCTGACGGCAAATTTATCTCCGGCAAGATCAACGCCGTCAAGCAGGAAGGCCGGGGTGGTCCGCTACTCGATAAATCAAACGCTGCCATCCGCGTCGTCAAGGGATTATCCACCGCCGATTTCGCCGCTGCCTCCCCGAAGATCAACGACGACGGTACGATAACGCCGAAGTAAAGCAAAGACTTTTTAGCCA
>JAYVOS010000293.1:0-5604 GCA_043757775.1 Chloracidobacterium sp.
TTGTCTTGCCGATCAAAATCATTACCTCCAACCGCCAACTATCCGCGGCACACTACAACTTTGCCTTGACACCGAAACCGTCTTTAGAGATGCGATTCTGCGATTTTATTAATATTCACGCTCTTTTGTCTTGATGATGCATTGTATCAGACATTAAGCGACCGCAAACGACACTCCGATGAGTGAAGATGACGCTCCGGTTCGCGCAGACGCCGTATATTTAACTCTTGTCAAATAAAGAGGCTGCCCGACAATCTCGGACAGCCTCTTATTCTGACAACTGACAACCGACAACTGACTACTTATTCGTCATATATTTGAACGCCATTGACGCGATGTCGTCCATTGCACTGCCGTCGTGGTCGCGATCGAGGACGCTTGAGGCCATGTCGAGGACTGCGTTGCCGGATGACTGCGGAGCAGCCTGCTGCTGACCGCCGCCTAGGAGTCCGCCAAGCAGACCGCCAAGCCCGCCTGCGTCAACACCCTGTTGTTGCTTTTGTTTGCCAAGATAGCCCATCACTATCGGAGCGAGAAACATCAATATCTGAGCAACTTGTCCCATACCGAGACCTGTTTTCTGGCTTACATCCTGTGCGACCGCCCCTTGGTTGCTGCCGAGGATGTGTCCGAGAATGCCGCCTGCATCTGCCTGCGGAGCCGGAGCCGTGGCCTGATCGCCGCCGCCAAATATCATTCCGGCTAAACCGCCCAGATTCCCCAGCACGCCGCCGTCGCTGTGATGCTGATCGAGCGTGTTGTTGAGGCTCTCGGCACCTTCGGGCGTCGAGGCGTTATTTGCAAGTCCGTTGATAAGCGCGGGCAGTGCCATCGAGATCGCCGAACTAACCAGCGAATTGTCCGCACCGACATTCTGGCTGATCTGATCGACCGCCTGAGTTCCCTGTTCCTGTCCCAAAAGATCCTGTAATGAAAACATAATAATTACTCCTGATTACTGACTTATTTATCTCGCACACCGTGTCACGGCTTCCGCAAAATTTGCTGTGCCGATATAGTAACAGAAAGGGTTTCGTCATACCAATTATTAAGGTGTCTCCAGTTAATAAATTGTTCACGATCAGAAATGTCGGTTTTGCCTCGGCCGCGGCTGTAATTTTGCTCGCTCTGATCATCGCGGGCGTATGGTTTTGGTCGCGAGGAACGACGTTTACAAAACCGCTGCTTTACACCTCGACCATCGCCGGGACAAACGGCGAGGTCGGGGAACCTTTCGGCCTAGCCATGCGTGGCGAAGACGTTTATATCTCGGACGGCCAAAACGACGAGATCTGGCGTATCTCAGCAAGCAAAACAAGCGTGTTTGCCGCCGGACTCGACACGCCTTCGGGCATTGCATTCGACAAAGACGGAAACCTCATCGTCGCCGATTCCGGTTCGCATACCATCAAGTCAATTAACGCAAAAGGAGAGGTTACAACCATCGCTGGTATCACGAACCGCTCCGGTTTTGCCGATGGCGACGCAGCGACTGCTTTGTTCAACGCCCCGATCGGCGTCGCTGTGATCGAAAGCAAAATATACGTCACCGATACCTACAACGACCGCATTCGCGTGATCGAATACGGCAAGGTCTCGACGCTCGCGGGCATTGGCAAAGGCTTTGCCAACGGCGATGCAGCAACCGCGAAATTTGATACTCCAACCGGCATCGCGATCTGGCAGGACAAACTGATCGTCGCCGATACAGGCAACAACCGCATCCGCGTCGTCGAACCCAACGGCGAGGTCTGGACACTCGCCGGAACCGGCGAATCCGATCTGAAAGACAGCCTATTACTACAAGCCTCTTTCATTCAACCAACGGAACTGACCGTCAGCAAAGACGGCACACTTTTCATCACCGACGGCAATGCCGTCCGTAAGATCTCAGGCGATGTCATCCCGATCGTCACCACCCTTTCCTATTCCGAACGCGGGATCGCTGACGGCAACGTCCGCCGTTCGAGATTCAACCGGCCATCCGGTTTGGCAATTGATAATAGCGGCAACTTGATCGTCACGGACAGCGAGAACAGGCTCGTCCGCCGCATCTCATCGGAGAATAACGGGACGATGATCCCGCCTGAGCAGATTGTCGCCATGCGAGAAACTCCCGATTATTTTCGCAACCTACAGCCGCCGCGTTGGCCATACGATCCGCCGACTGCGAAACGGGATATTGCCGGAACGCTCGGCGAGATCCGCGGTGACGTAAAACCCGGCAACGACGATCTGCATTTTCACAACGGCCTCGACATCGCCGGAGCCTACGGTGAAACGGCACGCTTTGTCCGCGAAGAAAAAGTCCTGCGTCCCATAGCTGCCGAAAATTTCGGCACGCTTCGCGAACTGCTGCGAATGCCGACGATGGGCTACATCCACATCCGGCTCGGACGCAATGCTGAGGGTTATGTTAACGACGATCCGCGTTTCATATTCTCAAAAGATGCGACCGGCAAGCTCGACGGCGTCCGTGTTCCACGCGGTGCCAAATTCAAAGCCGGTGAGCCGATCGGCACGCTCAATCCGATGAACCACGTACACCTCATCGCCGGACGCAGCGGCTCCGAAATGAACGCCCTCGACGCACTCATCCTGCCAGGCATCGCCGACACACGTCCGCCGGTCATCGAGAAAGTCACATTATTTGATAAAAATTGGCAGCAGATCGAAGCCGTTGCCGGCAAAAGCGTACCCCTTCGCGACCCGATACGCATTGTCGTCAGAACCTACGATCAGCTCGATGGCAACTCTGACCGCCGCAGACTCGGCGTTTATAAGGTCGGCTATCAGATCCTAAAAAGTGACGGCTCACCGCTCAGCGATGAGCAATGGACGATAAAATTTGACCGTCTGCCCGGCTCACGCGCCGTCCGGCTCGTTTACGCCGATGGCAGCCATTCCGATGCAACCGGCGAGACGATATTTAACTACATCGCCACCAACCGCGTTGACGGCGACGACTACAAAGAAGACTTTTTCGACGCATCAACTCTGGCAAACGGCAGCTATATTCTGAGGGCATTCTCCGCTGATTATTTCGGTAATACGACGCATCTCGACACAGCTTTTGAGGTGAGTAAGTGATCTTAAAAGATCTTTTCGAACATGGATCGCTCGGATCAAACGGATGAGAGAGGATCGGAAATATATTGGCGAAATCTAACTTTCTCTTCAGATCTGTTTTTATCTGCCCGATCCGCTAAATCCGCGTTCAAATATTCGTTTAATCTGTAAACCGTAGATATAATCAATAGCTTGGCGACCATTAACGACAATTCTATCCCCGGCGACACTTCGCTGCCGCTCGTCATCGTAAATCCGAAATCGGCTTCCGGTTCGACGCGTGACAAATGGTCTTTGACGGCGAGCGAGTTTCGTGCGCATTTCGGGCCGTTTAGCGTCGCATTTACCAAATTTCAGGGAGACGGCATCAATATTGCGACTCGTGCCGCAAAAGCGGGCAGAAAATTCATCATTGCCTGTGGAGGCGACGGCACGATTAACGAGATCGCCAACGGCATTTTAAGTTCCGGCGAGGACGTCGAGCTTGGTGTGCTGCCTTCGGGAACCGGAGGCGATTTTCGCCGCACGCTCGGCTTGCCGCTGACAAATCGCGAGGCTGCAAAAGCCCTCCGCGATGGCGAGACCAAGCTGATAGACGTTGGCAAAGTCACATTCCAAGACCATTCCGACAACGAGGTCAGCCGCTATTTCCTCAACGTATCATCGGTCGGACTGGCCGCCGAGATCGTCAAACGTGTTAAATCGACCAAGGTCTTTGATTGGCTGCCGGTCGAATCAATGCGGGGCAAGGCAAACTTTGCCGTCTCGACGCTGCAAGAGGTCTTAAGCCTCGACCCCGAACTCGTCCGCATTCGTTTTGACGAAGGCGATGAACACACCGTCCAGACCATCGCTTTTTGCATCGCCAATTCCCGCTACTTCGGTGGTGGCATGATGATCGCACCCAACGCCAAGATCAACGACGGTCTGCTCGATATAATAAACATCGGCGATATTAGCACCGCTAAAATTTTCCTAAACATCTACTCTATCTACAACGGTACACACGACAAGATCAAAGAAGTAAAAAGCACGCAGGCAAAACGCATCGAGATCTCCGGAGTCGATCCATCCAAACAGATATTCCTCGAAACCGACGGCGAACTCCCCGGCAAACTTCCTGCCCTTTACGAGATCATCCCAAATGCGTTAAAGGTTCGCGTCCCTAAACTCTAATTCCGACACAAAATAACTCTTGCAAAAAAAGCCAACGTTCTAATAAACTTAGGTTAAATAAATTGCCGAAGCCGTCCCGATGGACGACACGGGGAAACCAAAGTTTTGCATACCGCAAAACGGGGGCTAATCTGAGAGATCAGGGGAAGACTTCTTCGCTTCCAGCCCGACAGCTAACCTCGTAGGCACTAACGAAGAAGGACATTTCTCGCGAGAGGTTGTGAATGTGCTTCACGACCTCTTTTTGTATTTTTGTCTATGAAAAAGATCACGATCATCGGCGGCGGAGCGAGCGGCACATTGCTTGCGGTCAATCTACTTAAACACGCGGGCGATGCTGAAATTGAACTCAACCTCGTCGAACGCAAAACTCGCATCGGCCGTGGCGTAGCATTCGGAACCGATCGTGACGCTCATTTACTAAACGTCCCCGCCGGGCGAATGGGAGCTTTCCCTGATGACGTCGAGCATTTTCATAAGTGGCTGACCGAAAAAGGCCATAGTTTTGACTCACACGATTTTGTCCCGCGACGGATCTTTGGCGAATATCTTCGCGAAGTTTTTACCACCGTCTCTGAGAATCGTACTGCAAATGTCACATTAAATCTTATCGATGACGAGGCGGTCGATATGTCCGTTAACAAAGACTCAGCAGAGGTGATATTGCGTTCGGGTGAGATAGTGCAGACGCATCACGTCATACTCGCTTTCGGTAATTTTATGCCCCCGCACCCGAGCGTTACCGATCAGTCATTTACCTCTTCGGATAGATATTTCCAAGACCCTTGGAGTTCGCGGCTATATGAAACGATCACGCCAAATGAGTCGATCTTTGTGGTCGGCACCGGCCTCTCAATGATCGACGTTGCCCTGCATTTTCACAAACACAACCACCGGGGCAAGATCTACGCTCTCTCGACCCGCGGCCTGCTGCCCGCGAGGCACAAGCTCGTCTACGCATATCCGGCGTTTTCGGACGACTTAAAACCAATGACGCGCATCACTGATATGCTCAAGGCTGTTCGCACTCATATCAAGAAAGCCGAAGCTGACGGTAGCAACTGGAGGGCTGTGATCGACAGCCTTCGTCCTGCAACACAAGCGTTATGGCTACAGCTCCCGTTGCCCGAAAAACGATATTTCATGCAGCACCTGAGCCGCTATTGGAACGTCGCACGTCACCGTATGCCCGCCGAGGTCGGCGAGATACTTGACGAAATGCAGGCTGACGACAAACTTGAAATTCTCAAGGGACGCACAAAAGAAATCACTTACGGTGATGGCAAATTCAATATAATTTTCACAGGCAATGATGGCAAACGCACCGTTTCCGCAGACAATCTCGTTAACTGCATCGGC
>JAYVOS010000294.1:0-1535 GCA_043757775.1 Chloracidobacterium sp.
ATACGACGGCTCATACGGTCGCTGCCGCTCTGCGTTGTATCGGGGTTCGTGAAGGATTCAAAACTGTGTCGAGCTTTTTTCTGATGGTCGTTCCCGATAAAAAGTTTGGAGCGAATGGTGCCATGATCTACGCTGACTGCGGCGTGGTGATCGACCCGGATGTAAATGAGCTTGCTGAGATCGCCATTGCTTCGGCGGATTCGTGCCGGGCGTTATTGCAGGTCGAGCCTCGCGTAGCGATGCTGTCATTCTCGACAAAGGGCAGTGCAAAACATCAATTGATAGAAAAGGTCGTCGAAGCTACAAAGACAGTCAAGGCACGTATGCCGGAGCTCGCCATCGACGGTGAATTGCAGGCCGACGCTGCTCTTGTCCAATCGGTTGCCGCATCAAAAGCTCCCGGTTCGCAGGTTGCGGGCAAGGCAAACGTCCTAATTTTCCCAGATCTGAACGCCGGAAACATCGCCTACAAACTAACCGAACGCCTCACCGGCGGCACCGCCATTGGCCCGATCCTCCAAGGTCTCGACCGCCCCTGCAACGACCTCTCACGCGGCTGCACTGCGGCAGATATTGTCGATGCGGTAGCGATCACCGCGGTTCAGTCACAAGCCAGAAAACAAACTTAGTCCGGTCGATTCTTATGAACCGCCACGACAATCCGATAAAAAATCTTCTCGACCGGCTCGGACCGGGGCTTATTACGGGTGCATCGGATGATGATCCGTCGGGGATCGGGACATATACGCAGGCCGGGGCGGCGCTTGGGTTTTCGACATTGTGGACGGCTATTGTCACGCTGCCGCTGATGATCGTCGTGCAGCATATCTGTGCAAAGATCGGGATGTGCAGCGGGCAAGGGCTTGGCGGTGTGCTGCGTGAGTTTTATCCGCGATGGCTGCTTTATCCGGCGGTGATTGGGCTGGTTATCGCAAATACGATCAATGCCGGTGCTGACATCGCGGCCATCTCGGCGGCGATCAATATGTTTGTGCCGATCCCGATCTGGGCGATGGTCGTGCCTATCGCGCTTGCGATATTGGTGCTGCAGATATGGGGTTCGTATCGGCTGATCGTCAAGGTTTTTAAGTGGCTGACGCTCTCGCTGTTTGCGTATGTGATCGCGGCGTTTCTCGCACAACCGAATTGGAGCGATGTAATAAAGGCGACATTTCTGCCGCACATCGAGCTGAACGGTCAATATATTACTACCATTGTCGCAATACTCGGCACGACCATCTCGCCGTATCTTTTCTTTTGGGAGGCGAGCGAGGAGGTCGAGGAAGAAAAAGCTGTGGGGCGTAATACAGTCGCGAAACGAAAAGGTGCTACCAACGCCGAGATCAAAAAGGAAAAGATCGACACCATCGTTGGGATGCTTTTTTGCAACGTCGTGTTTTATTTCGTGATCGTTTCGGCGGGTGCGACGCTCCACGCGACAGGGCAGACAAATATCCAATCCGCTACTGAAGCTGCTCAGGCTCTGCGTCCATTAGCGGGTAATCTCGCGACCGTTTTATTTGCGATCGGGCTGA
>JAYVOS010000295.1:0-21255 GCA_043757775.1 Chloracidobacterium sp.
CGATGGCCTGTCGTTTGCAACCAACCAAAATAATCTCTTGCTGCAACTCAAGGGACTATCTTCAACCGAGGATTATAACAACGCACATCAACCAAAACCTTTGCCAAAACAAATCATCCCGCCGCCGCCTGAAAACCCCGATTCGGTTCTTAACATGATGGAATAATACGATCAGCCTATAAAATTATGATCATTAGATGCGATAATTGCTCTGTTTCCTTACAGTTGGACGAGTCCAAAATACCCAGTGGTAACTTTTCGGTTCGCTGTCCTCGGTGCCAAAATCTGTTGCGCGTGCAGAAAGATGCTTCGGGTCGCGGCTTATCGACGGTCGATCAGCTGACAGCCAACAAGCCGGCTGCTGCGGCTACCGAGGGTGCCGCTGATTTTGCGGCTAAAGAGTCTGAGGTTCAGATCAACAGTGCCTTGCGCGCGCTGATGAATGCTCTTCAATCGGAAAAAACAGCCCTCGAAAATGACGAGGACGAAGATGAAAAGCCCCGCCGTATACTGCTTTGTTTGGGTGAAAAATCGGATGAGACCGCAAAACTTTTAGCAAAATCAGGCTACAAGGTATATGTCGCCCAAACCCCGGCTCAAGCCAATGAACGCCTGCGCGAAGGAAAGACTGAGATCCTGATATTTTCACCGGATTTTGCTCCCGAAATGGGCGGTGCCGCGGTCTTGCAGCAAAAGGCAAATTCAATGTATTCGTCAGAACGCCGTCGCCTGTTTATGATCTCGCTCGAAGAAGGCGGGACGACGATGAACGCTCACGATGGTTTTTTGCGAAATCTAAATCTGATCATCAATAACAACGATCTGCCGCAACTGCCGCTGATACTAAATCGCGCACTCGGCGACTACAACGATCTGTACAATCATTTTAATAAAGCTTCGGGCTTAGCTGCGGTGTAGGTAGATTTACAATAGGGCAAGCTCGCACACCAGCATCTCGATCTGCATTCGTGCACCTAGAGGGCCGCTGCCGCCTTTTGAGGTTTTGATGGCGAGATCTGTCTTTGCCAGCCTGTTGAGAGCGAGTGCGAGTTTTGTAATATCTGTTCGCCGGGCTGATGCCAAAAATTCGTCCTGCCCTTTTCCAAAGAGTTTCACTGCGCTTGCTACTTCGCGTCGATCAACCCCGCGTGACATCAGGTCTTTTGCCATCAGCATCCGGCGATAGTTATAGGAAATAAGACCGAGCAGAGCGAGTGGCTCGGCACCGTCATCAAGAATCTTTCTGAGCGTCATCAGAGCCCTTGACTTTCTACCCGCTACGAGGTGATCGGTCAGGTCAAAATTACTGATCTCACGGGTATTCGGCACCAGCGCGTCTATCAATTCCGTAGATATTATTTTACCGGGCAAAGCGGCCGTTGCGAGTTTATTTATCTCGTTGGTCAAACGCCGAACATCGGGACCGATTCGAGCTGTAAATTGATTGAGCACTCGGTGATCTATCTCAGCTCCGGCTTTTTTGAACTCGTCAGCAGCCCATTTTAGAAGATCTTTATCCTCCAAAGGCTGAAACTCAACCGACACCGTTTTATCGCGCAAGAGTTTGCCCATCTTACGCACGCCATTAAGATCGTCCGCAATAAATATCACTATTGACGATGGGGATGGGTCGGCAAAATACGCACTCAATGTCGGTTCGTGATCTTCAGTGATAGTATCGCGGTGGCCCGTGGCGGAAATCCGTAGGTCGGTAATGCGTATAACACGCCGCGATGCCATCATCGGCATCTCCTGAGCTACGGCTAGAGCTCGTTTTAGATTGTCTTCGGTGTTTAGGCTAAAGCTGGTGTCGTTAAAATCTCGAAAATCACCTTCTGAAAACGCCAGATCAGCGATGTATTTGGCAGCAGCATCGCGAAGATGCGTCTCAGCTCCAAACAACACATACACTGGTGCAATCACACCTTGTTTTAATTGGGCTTTTAGATTTTCCCGAGTCAAAACTGCCATAAGATTTTTAACTCTAAGAGGCTAAGAAGCAAAGGGAAGAAAAAACAAAATAACTTGGAAGTCATAATAATCAAAATATCTAATTCTTTACTTTGCGACTTTGCTCCTTCGCGACTTTGCGTTGAAAACTCTTCGCTTATTTCTTCTCTTCTTTCACACCGATGCCGTTAACAAAAGCCGAGACAGCGGCCTCGGCAAAGGCTCGGGCCATGCGCTCTACCGCCGGATCTTCTTCGTTAAAGAACGAACGCGGATCGGAAGTGAATTCAAATGAGTCGCGGAAAATAAAATTCTGATTATCGTAGAGGATCTTGTTGTTTTTATCACGGATCGTCACTGCGGTAACAATAGTTACTTCATAGACACGTGCACGGCCTTGGCTGTCGAGTAAAACGCCGGAAAACCCAAAATCGCGGATCGTACCTTCGAGAACGGCATCCGCACCGGCACGCGAACCCTGAACTTTTAGCCCGTTGCCTCGCCTGATGATCTCTTTTGTTACGGCATCGGTAAACCGCGTCTCGACTTTATACCGCAGTCCTTTTGCCTCAAATTGAAACGCCGGAACCGCGATCGTTTTGATATTATTTGGCAAGCCGGAGTTAGTCACAGGCTTGTAGCACTCGGTAAAACCTGTTGCCAAAAAAAATACGGTCAAGACCAACGAAAATCGTAAAAATTTCATTTTGATGCTCTCTTAAAGACTTTTGAAAAGATCCAAATTATGACCGATACACCTGCCAATACAAAGAGGGTAATCCCTACGATCTGTCCCCACTGATATCCGGGCGGCTCCTCTAAATACCGCTTTGGAGTAGGAGTAGCTGCATCCGCAAAAACATTATGAGTCAAAAAAGTGACTACAGAAAATAGAAACCAAAGCCAAAAAACCTTTGATGTAAGCCTTATCATAACAAACTAATATGAACCGATCCGAGTAAATACCTTAATAGCGGTTACCGTCTCTTTGACATCGTGAACCCGCAATATACTGGCTCCGTTTCTAACAACTATAAGAGCCGTCGCAAGGCTACCACCGAGCCGTTCCGAAGGCGGAGCATCACCGAGGATCTTCCCAATAAACGATTTGCGGGACGTGCCAACAAGCATTGGATAACCTTGGAATTCGGCTATAATCTTATCAAGTTTCGCGAGTAATTCTAAATTCTGCTCAAAAGTCTTGCCAAATCCGATGCCGATATCGACCGCGATCTGCTCGTCACGGACACCATGAGTTTTAGCATATTGTATCGAGCGGCGAAGACCTGCAATAACTTCTATGACAATGTCATCGACAGGCGGTTCGGCGTGCATCGTTTCAAACGACCCGCGAGAATGCATTAAAATTAATCCTACGTTTGTTGCGGCGGCGATCTTCCCGACATCTTCGTCGAAACGAAGTCCGGAAATGTCATTGATGATCTCAGCCCCAGCTTCGATAGCTCGCCTTGCAACCTCCAATTTCGTTGTGTCAATAGATATCGGCATGTCAAACCGTTTTTCAATTGCTTCGATCACCGGAACGACACGGCTTATCTCATTATCTGTAGCAACTTGTTCACCGCCGGGACGCGTCGATTCGCCGCCGATGTCTATAATATCGGCACCCTCTGTAATCATCTTTTCGGCTTGCCGCAAAGCGTCGTCCACCGATAAAAATTCTCCGTCGTCGGAAAAGCTGTCCGGCGTGACGTTAAGTATGCCCATCACCAACGGCTTGTCGAGCAATAGTTGGCGGCGTGAAGTTTGCCATGTGGCGGAAACACGACCGGTAGGGAGTGTGTCACTTGAAAAAGAAGTTTCCATAAATAAGAAAAGAACCGGGTTCGACTAACGATCCCGGTTCTCAGTATTTTACACACTCCCTACCGGTCGTGTTTCCGCCTTAAGCCGTAGCTGGATTATTACCCGTTATCGGCGGCAGGATCGGTTTTTTGAAAGGATTCTTTGACGTTTCCTCAGTTTCCGGTGATCCATCATCATCCGTAGTTGGCGAATTATCTGAATCGAGCGGCAAACCTGCGACGACACGCCGGATCTGAACCGCATCAAGCGTCTCAAATTCGAGCAAAGCCTCGGCCAAGCGGATCATTGCATCCTTATTGTCAGTAATGATGCCCTCGGCAATTTTGTATTGCTCGTCGATGATCCTTCTAACCTCTTGGTCGATCTGGATCGCGGTGTCTTCGGAATAATCGCGATGCTGTGAGATCTCGCGGCCGAGAAATATCTGCTCTTCTTTTTTACCGAACGTGAGCGGCCCGAGCGAACTCATTCCATATTCACAAACCATCGAGCGTGCGAGTACCGTTGCCCGTTCGATATCATTCGATGCTCCGGTGGTAACCTTTTCATTACCGAAAAACAAACCTTCAGCAATACGTCCGCCCATAAGCATCGCAATTTGTCCGAGCAGATACTCTTTCGTATGGCTGTATCTATCACCTTCCGGCAAAGATTGGGTAACGCCGAGGGCCATTCCCCGCGGGATGATGGTAACCTTGTGAACCGGATCGGCTGACGGGATTTTTAAGCCAACCATCGTGTGACCAGATTCGTGATACGCGGTATTGCGTTTTTCCTCATCTGAGATGACCATGCTTTTACGCTCGGCTCCCATCATCACTTTGTCTTTAGCGATCTCAAAATCGACCATGCCAACGACTTTTTTGTTATATCGGGCAGCGTTAAGGGCTGCTTCGTTAACGATGTTCGCCAGATCAGCTCCGGTAAAACCGGGAGTCCCGCGAGCGATGACGTTTACATCGACGCCCTCGTCGAGAGGTATCTTACGCGTGTGAACTTTCAATATGCCTTCGCGTCCTCGAACGTCAGGGCGTCCGACCACAACGCGTCGATCAAAGCGGCCCGGCCTGAGTAGTGCGGGGTCGAGAACGTCAGGGCGGTTGGTCGAAGCGACGAGGATAACGCCGTCATTTGATTCGAAACCATCCATTTCGACGAGTAATTGATTCAGGGTTTGTTCGCGTTCATCGTGCCCGCCGCCAAGACCGGCACCGCGATGGCGCCCGACAGCGTCAATCTCGTCGATAAAGATAATGCACGGAGCATTTTTCTTACCCTGTTCGAACAGGTCACGAACACGGCTCGCTCCGACACCGACAAACATCTCGACAAAGTCCGACCCTGAGATCGAGAAAAACGGCACATTTGCTTCGCCCGCGATAGCCTTTGCCAGCAAAGTCTTACCGGTTCCCGGAGGGCCCACCATCAACACACCCTTGGGGATCTTGCCGCCGAGCTTTTGAAACTTTTGTGGATCTTTTAAAAATTCGATGATCTCTTGCAGCTCTTCTTTAGCTTCGTCGACTCCGGCAACGTCCTTGAACGTCACACGTTTTTGCTGGTTATTGAGCAGTTTGGCTTTGGATTTGCCAAAGCTGAGAGCCTTGTTACCGCCCGCCTGCATTTGCCGCAGAGTAAAAGCCAAAAAGCCCATCAGCAATATGAACGGAAGCATGCTAAAAAGTACTTGCATCCACACGCTGCTGGACGGCGACTCTAGTTTAACGACAGTGTCAGTATCTTTCGCCGCAGCAAAGATCTGGTCACGCGTAGAGTCACTCGTGTCGAGCTTAGCCGTAAATTTGACGTCGCTCTTGTTTGTCAGCTCCAAGGTGTCCTGTTTTACAGTGATCTCCTTGATATCCTTGTTTTTGATCTGCGTCATTGCCGCAGTAAAATCCAATTCCTTTGGCGGCGTGGTCTGTTTTGTCTGCAAATACCAGACAAAAACCAGAGCACTCGAAATTATCATCAACCACAACAGAACTTGTTTTGCCTTAGAACTCAATTTATAGCCTCCAAATCAACTCTCATCGTAACTAACAACTTAACTTTGATGATAGTCGCTTCGGGCGCGTTGTTTTCAAACACACGCGACCCGGTTTTCCACGTCAACCTTTGATTTTAGTTGGCTGATGCAGATTTATCAACCTAATTCTCTTCATAGCTCAGTTTTCCTAACGTTTTTGTCACCCGCGCGCCGGGTAATTCCGCCACTCGTCCGCTTTTCGAGCTCAATATCAAACGACCAACCGCCTCGATATGTATCAGTTGCAATGAACGCGTGTTTCCACGATGATGTCCTAGCCAGTTTCTAATCGTTTGATGAAGGTTTGCTTTATCTAGTGGTTTCAGGTCTTTTATCAATAAATATTCACTATTTTGCGCTTCTGATTTCGTGTTTTGTTTGCATGCATTCGCCATCAGTGTCGCCGTTTGGGCAAGCGTTTCGATGATCTTTGGATTAAAATCCGCGAGCAGCGGAAGCAGTATTTTGCGAATATGCACCCGCTTGAAAGCAGTATCTTCGTTCATCGTGTCGTATCTATATTCGATCTCGCGGTCGTGACAAAAACTCTCGGTATCGATGCGTTTCGCCCAGGTCAACAGCGGACGAACCAAGGAAATTACGGATTTCTCTTCGTAATCTAAATCACCTAACTCGGTCGGAGAAATACTTGATTCCGCATTCCGCATTCCACATTCCACATTCAGCGGCCTGACCGGCCGCATCCCGCTCAGCCCTTCCACCCCGCTGCCCCGTATCAGATTTATCAAAAAAGTTTCGGCTTGGTCGTTGACGGTGTGTCCGGTCAAGACGGCAAATGCTCTTAGATTTTCGGCCGTCTGCGTTAGAAAGGTGTAACGTGCATCGCGGGCATTTTGCTCAAGATTGCCCTCGGAGCTGATAATTCCGTGGCCAACCGCAAGTTCCACCCCAAGCTTCGTCGTCAAATGTCGCACATACTCTTCGTCCGCGTCGCTCTCAACACCTCTAAGTTTGTGATTAAAATGCGCCGCGACAATACGATGCCTGAGTTTTTTTTGCTTTGAGAGATCGTACAAAGCGAGGAGCAAGCTAACCGAGTCAGCACCACCCGAAACTGCAACAACCACTATCTCGTCCGAAAATGGCAGAACGAGTCGCCGCCATTCGGTGATGAAATTTCGAACAAACTTATGCACAGACAAAGTTTAGCCACGAATTACACTAATTGCACGAATAAAAGATCTTATAAATTCGTGACATTCGTGCAATTCATGGCTAAAAGATCTTATCTAAGGCTGGTAGGCGACGCGTTTTTGGATAAGCATCGTGAGGCGTGACGTACAGATGAGCTTGCCGCGGTCGTTGGTGATCTCGATCTTCCACACGCTCATGGTTCGACCTGAGTGGAGCGGCGATGCCTCGACCGTGATGATACCTTTGCTCACCGCCCGCAGATGATTGGCATTGATCTCGATGCCGACGGGCGTTACTTTTGTAAGGTCTGCCCCGGCGACAACACCAATAGATGCGGCGGCCTCACACAAATAAAGCGATACACCGCCGTTCATAATCCCGACATATTGGTGAACTTTTGGCGTGACCTCCATAGTCAGTACCACACGCTCAGCAGTCGCCTCGACGATCTGGATGCCGAGAAACTGAAACAGCTCATTGCGTGCAACTTCGGCGATAAGTTCAGTCTTGTCCATCTATTTCGTTAGGCTTTCTTTAGCTATAGCGAGAGCCTCAGCAACTCTCGCAGGCGAAGTTCCGCCGACCGTATTCTTTGCCACGAGAGCTTTATCCAGACTTAAGGCGTCCATAACGCCTTCGTCAATAAATGGAGAAAATGCTTGTAGTTGTTCGAGCCGCAACTCATCTAACTCAACGCCCTGCTCTATCGCATACAGCACCGCGTTTCCGACCGTCTCGTGTGCGGTACGAAACGGTACGCCTTTTTTGACGAGATAATCGGCAAGTTCAGTGGCGTTTAGATAGCCTTTCGTCGTGGCCTCGCGTGTGCGGACTTCGTTCAAATTCGTATTTTCGAGAACGATCGCCGCCGCACGAAGCGATATCTGCACCGTATCGACCGTGTCAAAAACCGCTTCTTTGTCCTCCTGCATATCCTTGTTGTATGCAAGCGGCAGGCCCTTGAGCATCGCGAGCAGCGACAGGTTGTGCCCGAAAACACGGCCTGCTTTGCCGCGTAGCAGCTCAAGTGCATCGGGATTTTTCTTTTGCGGCATCAGACTCGATCCGCTCGAAACCGCATCGCTCAATGTCACAAAACCAAACTCCGTTGAGCAGTAAATGATCAGATCTTCGGCAAGCCGCGATAGATGAGCCATCACCAGCGAACACGCGCTTGTAAATTCAACAGCAAAATCCCGATCCGAAACAGCGTCGAGGCTATTTGCCGTGATGCCCTCGAAACCAAGTTCTGCAGCGACCGCTGCACGATCAACCGGAAAGCCTGTTCCCGCAAGAGCCCCGGCGCCGAGCGGCATAATATTGATCCGCTTTCGTGCGTCTACAAGCCGTTCGCGGTCGCGTTTGAGCATCTCAAAATATGCGAGGCACCAATGTGCAAACATCACCGGCTGCGCCCGTTGGAGATGTGTGTAACCTGGCAAAACCGCGTCAGCGTGACGAGTCGCAAGGCTGACCAAGGCAGCTTGGACATCACGCACAAAAGCTGAGATCGTATCCGTCTCGTCACGCAACCACAGCCGAAACGCGGTCGCGACCTGATCGTTGCGGCTGCGGCCTGTGTGAAGCTTGCGGCCCGCGTCGCCGATCGCGGCGATCAGTTTACCCTCGATAAACGAATGAACATCTTCAGCATCGGTGCCTTCGAAATATGCAGAATCCGCCGCATCGTCGAGCATTTTGGCAAGCCCGTGCGTTATCGCGAACGTCTCCTCAGCAGAAAGCACTCCTGCGTTTGCAATTCCATTTGCGTGAGCTATGCTGGCACGCACGTCCGCCGCGAACAGTCGCCGGTCAAAACGAAACGAATCGTTAAATTCGGCAAAGGTCTCGTTCGGCTTTTCCGTAAATCTTCCACCCCAAAGTTGGCCTGATTTGGTCATCTAATACTCCGTAAAGCTATAATTATATCTTGTCAGAACCGGGAGCGGTAGCGACTGGGTACTTTGTCCATTAATACAATGACCAAAAAGATCAATAAAGTTGTTCTCGCCTATTCCGGCGGGCTTGATACATCAGCCATGCTGCTGTGGCTAAAAGAGACTTACGGCTGCGAAGTCGTCTGCTATTGCGCCGATGTTGGCCAGGGCGAAGAGCTGACCGGACTCGAGGAAAAAGCGCTTGCCACAGGTGCCTCAAAACTATACGTCGAGGATCTGCGCGAAGAGTTTGTTAAAGATTTTGTCTGGATGGCCGTCAAGGCAAATGCTTTGTACGAAGGCGTTTACCTGCTTGGCACTAGCTTAGCGAGACCTGTCATCGCCAAACGCCAGATCGAGATCGCGCAAGCCGAAGGTGCCGACGCAGTCGCCCACGGCGCGACCGGCAAGGGCAATGATCAGGTTCGGTTTGAGCTGACATACTATGCTCTGCAGCCAGACATCAAGGTCGTCGCCCCTTGGCGCGAGTGGGAATTTAAGGGCCGTGCCGATCTGATAGCCTATTGTGCCAAACACGGCATTCCGGTCACAGCGACCGCCGCGAAACCTTACTCGATGGACCGCAACTTAATGCATTGCTCCTACGAGGGCGGCATTCTCGAAGACCCTTGGGCAGCGCCGCCGGATGATATTTTTCTGCTTTCGAAATCGCCGGAAAATGCATCGAACACTGCTCAGGAGATCACCCTCACATTTGAAAAAGGCGAGCCTGTCGCCATAGACGGTGAAAAATACGGTGCTGTCGATCTGCTGACCAAGCTCAATTTCATCGGCGGTGAGCACGGCATCGGCCGTGTTGATCTGGTCGAAAACCGCTTCGTCGGTATGAAATCACGCGGCATTTACGAGACGCCCGGCGTCACCATTTTGCAGGTGGCTCACCGCGCGCTCGAATCGATCACGATGGACCGCGAGGTCACGCATCTCAAAGACAGCCTCGGCACCAAGTTCGCCGAGTCCGTCTATTACGGCTTTTGGTTCGCACCCGAATTCGAGATCCTCAAATCGATGATCGATCAGACCCAAGAAGTCGTAAACGGCGAAGTCCGTCTAAAGCTCTACAAAGGAAACGTCACCGTCACCGGGCGAAAATCGCAGAATTCTTTGTATCGCGAACGCGTAGTAACTTTCGAAGACGACGCCGGAGCCTACGACCAGCATGATGCGGAAGGGTTTATTAAATTACAGGCGTTGAGGCTTCGATTGAGTAAGATGGATTGATCCACAACGCTTGAAATAGCAGACGGCGGAAAGCGTGTATCGCGCATCAGAATCTCTTGCTCATTTATTGAGAACATATATGAAATTCAAATTCGTTATTCTGACCTCGATGTTATTCGCGGTCTCGGCGGTTGGTTATGGCCAATCTAAACCTAAGGCGATGTCTCCGGACGCGGTTGTTCGGAACCTATACGCGGCCCACAAAGCCAAGAAAGACCCTTTTTTTCAAAACAAGAGCAGGGCACTGGTCGATAAATATTTTACAGGAGCTCTCGCCGATGCCATATGGAAAGACGCACAGGAATCAAAACCCGGCGAGGTCGGCAATCTGGATTTTGATCCGCTTTATTACGCTCAAGATATCCGGATCACGAAATTTGCCATTGCCAAAGCTGATGCGAACCATATCGTAAAGGTCACCTTTCTGAATATGGGTATGCCTGAGGAGATCAATTTCAGCCTCTCGACCCCTAACAATTCCTCCAAGGTCTATAAGATCGACTCGATCGTTTACAGCGATGCCGAAGATCTGGAATCGATCCTTAGTTACGATGTTAACGCCACACCTGACCCGATGGACGGAAATTATTTGGTGGGCGGGGTTAAATGCGGCGTTGAGACTGCTAAGAATGGATATTGGGCACGGGTCAGCTGCGATGATCAATCCAGGTTTCAGGTGGTCGATACCGAAACGATGACCTTTGGCACCTTTAACCCAAAAGAAAAAGGGCGACGTGGCCATTTTGTATTAGCCGACGACCGGTCTATTAAGGCGTTTATTAATGCCTCAGGCAAAGAGATAAAGGTGAGCAGGCTTAAGTAATCATAAAAACATTTGGCGGCAACTCGACTGCATAAATAAAAAAGGAGAAACCGAATAATCGGAATCTCCTTTTTTGTGTCTTTTGTGACGTTTACCTTACTAACTCAAATAACCTCTAAACTTCTCTTTCGTCGCTGTGTAGTTAGGAAAGATCTTTGCGAAATCCTTTGTTCCCATATGTTTGAATGCGGCTTCGGCGAAAACGTCCCGGAAATCGGTGGTCAGGGCGAGGTCGCGGCCCTCGTTAAGCTCGTCCGATTTTAGGCCTTTGAAATCGCCGTAAACCTTACCGCCTTTGACGTTATTACCGAGGACAAACATGGTGTTTGCGTGGCCATGATCGGTGCCGCGTGAGCCATTTTCTTTCGCAGTGCGGCCAAATTCTGACATCGTCAGCACCATTACATCATCCATACGCTTGCCCATATCGGTCGCAAAAGCGGCGATCGACAGTGCAAATGTCCGAAGGAAATTGGCAAGCTGACCGCGTCCGCCGCCTTCGTTAGTATGCGTGTCCCAGCGGATGTCGTTGCCCGTGTCGGTAAATGCGATCTCAAGCCCAACGCCTGCTTTGATCAACTGCGCGATCTGCTGCAGAGAGCGTCCAAGATCGGTATTTGGATAAACGGCCCCATTCTCCGGCTTATACTGCGAAGGGTTAGCCTGCTTGAGGAAATTGACCGCTTCGAATGTCTCTTTGCCGGTTTCGCCAAGGCTATCTTTGCCGTTTTGCTGATAGATGCCTTCGAAACCGCCCGACATATTTTGCGAGTAGATACCTGCCTTTACCGAAAAATCGGACAGGTTGCTCATCGCGACCGACGGGGCGCGTCCGTAAAGGGCACGCGGCGTCTGCTGAGTCATCGAGACGGCACGAAACGGCGACGCATCCTTTTCCGTACTCGCTTGAAGAACGCGGTTGAGCCAGCCGTCTTTGGTGCCCTTGTTGCCCGGCGTGCCCGATTCCATATAGTCCTGAGCGTCAAAATGCGAACGCGTATTGTCCGGCGAACCCGCCGCCGTGATCGCCGCAAACTGGCCGCTCTTATAAAACGGCAGAAACGGTGCGAGGCTCGGATGCAGCCCAAAATGACCGTCGAGATCGACCGCGCCGTCCACCTGTCCGGGTTTTGCGACAGCAATTGTCGGACGCAAATTATAATATTCGCTCTCAGCATACGGCACGAGCATATTCAACCCGTCAACGGCTCCGCGTTGAAATATCGTGACCAGCACTTTTTTCTTGCCGTAGCCTTTTGCGGTCGATTGAGCCGCTGCAAACTGATGCAAAAAATTCGGGGCCATCGCCATCAAGCCATAGCTTGCTAATCCAACACCGCTCGATCTTAAAAAATATCTTCTATCCATAACTGTTACCTCAAAACCACTAAATAATAATGCTAATTCGTGCTAGCTGTTTTGTTAGACGCATCAAAAATTCAAATGGCCGTTCTTAATTCCCTTATTTTTTGACAGTTTATATCCGATTGACAAAATCTACGTTCAGCGTAGAGTTGAAATATGCCTCTACAAATATTGCCGATCCTTGTTGCCGCCGTCGCTATCGTGGTCTTTATTGTATTGTCTGGTATTCGTATCGCTCAGGAATACCAACGCGCGGTCGTCTTTCGACTCGGGCGTTTTGCAGGCATCAAAGGGCCCGGCATTTATTATCTGATCCCATTGGTAGATCGCCAACAAAAAGTAGACACCCGCACCGCCACGGTCAATCTCGAACAGCAAGAGACTATCACTAAGGACAGCGTCACCATCAAGGTCAACGCCGTGCTGTGGTTTCGCATCGTCGAGGCGTCAAAGGCCGTTCTTGAGGTCGTAAATTACGAGCAGGCGGTTTATCAGTTTTCCGTCACCGCCCTCAGAAATATCATCGGCCAGCATTCGCTTGACGAGGTGCTGAAAGGCCGCGAAGAGATCAACCGCACCTTGCAGGAGATCGTCGATTCAACCACGGAACCCTGGGGCATCAAGATCGAAATGGTCGAGATGAAAGACGTCGAGATTCCCGAATCGATGCAGCGTGCGATGGCTCGCGAGGCCGAGGCGATCCGCGAAAAACGTGCTCGTATTGTCAAAGCCGAGGCCGAATTAGAAGCCTCGATCAAGCTCACGCAAGGTGCCAAGCAGATGGAGGCGAGCCCTATTGCCCTCGAGCTTCGCCGTATGCAGATGCTCTCCGAGATCGGCATCGACAATAATACAACCACTATTGTCCTGATCCCGTCCGAGTTTTCGCAAGCCGCTAAGGGGATCGCGAAAATGGGCAAGCTCGATGAGGAGTAATATATTGCTCTCTATTCAATAATTATTTCATCGACAAAGATAAAAGCCTCGTCGCCCGCACCTGGATGCCACGACGGGATCTTGCCCAGATTGTACGCGTGTACGCGGACGTAACGTGCCTTAACGGGCGAGACGGCTTGCGAATAGTCCCTCGTTTTCGGGTCCATATCGGTCGGGGCGATGTCCGTTTTGATATCGGCGGCCCGCGTCCAATTAACACCGTCAATCGAGGTTTCAAACTCGATATGCGTCGGCATCCATATCCACGAGCGGGCGACCTGCAAAAATCCACCGCCAACTTTGCTTACCGTTGTCTCTTTTTGCAGATCTATCGTCGCGATAAAGTCCTGTCCTTGATAGCCTTGCCATTCGCCGCTTGCAAAATTAACGCTGCCGCGAATGCCGTCGATCAAGCCCCCATCCCCGCCGCCCGTGTATTGACGATTGTATTTTGAGGCGATTTTGACCGTCCAGTGGTTTGGTTTTTTGATGAATGTCGCATCCGTGATCGGACTCTCGACACCCGCAGCATTTACGGTCTTTGCATAGATCGTCGTGGTGGCACTGACTGTGAAAGGCCCTGTGTAAGGCCTCCATGGCGGATCGACGCGATCTGTACCGAAGAGTATCTTTGTGCCAGGCGTGATCGTTTGCATCGTCACGGTTGTCTGATCGGAAAACACTCGACCGCCGCCTTCGATAGTTGGAGCTGAGACAAAATTGCCATCGCCGCCTGACACAGGAAACTCTGTAAATGCAGTCGTCGCAGGCTGGTCGGTCATCGAAAATTCGAGCACGCCGCCTTTCATCACATCCTCGTGCGTGAGAAATGCTTTCTTATATGGAGAGCTGTTTAGCTTGGCTCCAGCGATATAGATATTCGTTGGTGAGACGTTTTTCGCTTTGATGGTGAATGTCTTGCCGTTTTCAAGATTGTATTTGACCTGTGGAAAAAGCGGTGTGCCGAAAGCATAAATGCCCGACCCCGGCGTCACCTCGTAAATACCGCTCGCGGACATGATATACCACGCCGACATCTGGCCGCAGTCTTCGTTGCCGATCAGGCCGGCGGGTTCGGGTTTGTAAAACTCGTCCATTATCTTGCGGGCGAGTTTCTGCGTTTTCCAAGGCTGACCGGCGTAGTCATACAGGTATGCAATGTGATGCGAAGGTTCGTTACCGTGGGCGTATTGCCCTATAAGACCCGTAATATCAGGCTGCTCGCGGCCGGCAAGTTTGTCTTTTGTGGTAAACAGTTCGTCGAGTTTTGCGGCAAATTTCTCGCGACCCCCCTGCAGCTCCATCAGACGAGAAATATCCTGCGGGACAAAAAACGAATAGACCCAGCTATTGCCCTCGGTGTAATTAAAAGTCACTTCGTTCGGCGCGAAAGGCGAGACGAATCCCCCATTCTTCTTGGGTCGCATAAAGCCGGTTGAAGGGTCGAATAGATTTTCGAACGAGCGTGCCCGTCTCAGATACGTATCAATATCCTTTTCAAGAGAGTCCCAATTCTTTTCACTAAACCCGGAAGAAAAGCCATGCGCATCTTCCTTTTGTCGCTTCAGGATCACTCTCGCCATTTGGGCTATGCACCAGTCGTCATAGGCATACTCGAGCGTCTTTGAGACGGATTCGTTCTCGTCCTCCATCGAGATGTAGCCGCGTTTTTTGTAACCGGCTAGGCCGTCGCGATCTAGCTCAGCGGAGTGTTTGGCGGCAGCGTAGGCTTTTTCGTAGTCAAAACCTTTTATCCCTTTTGCCATCGCGTCCGCAATGACCGAAACGGCGTGGTATCCGATCATGCAGTCGGTCTCGTTTCCCGCGAGCTCCCATACAGGCAGCCGCCCGCCCTGCTCGTATTGGCGGATAAACGTATTGATAAAATCCACCGTCCGCTTCTGGTCGATGATCGTATAAAGCGGATGCGCCGCCCGGAATGTGTCCCAGAGCGAGAAGACGGTGTATTCATCCGATTTTGGATTTGGGATTTTAGATTTTGGATTTTTCTGGCTCTGCGTCTCAGCGTCTCTGCGGTAAATATCATCTGAAATGTTGTGGATCTTTTTATCATGCCCAAGATACGACCCGTCAACATCATTAAAAATATTCGGCTGGATCATCGTGTGATACAGCGCCGTGTAAAACGTCGTCGTCTGAGCATCCGTCCCGCCCGACACCTCGCTCTTGCTCAACTCTTTGTTCCAAGCCGCTTTTGCATCAGCCCGCACCTTGTCAAAATCCCAACCGGGAAGCTCAGCAGCGAGATTTTTACGCGCACCTTCGATAGAGACGGAGGAGAGTGCAACTTTTAGTAACACAGGCTCATTTGCTTTGACACTGAACCGTACCGCAATGTCTGACACCTTCGGGGCGGGCGTCCACTCCCGGCCTCTCAGTGTCTGTTTGGAATTCGCGTCACCACTACAATAGACAGAATCGAACGGTCGAAGAAGTTCAGCAGTAAAGTACATCACTTGATCCTTAGCCCATGAACTAGATCGTCGATAGCCTTCGATCAACACGCTATCCGACCTAGGGTTTACTACAACCGTTATCTGCGAGTCTAGCAACCGGTCTCGCCATCCTAAATCCAGAACGATGCTGGCTTTGCCACTTTGCGGAAATGTGTATCGGTGCATGCCTACATGCTTGGTAGCAGTTAACTCGGCAAAAATTTCATCATCATCGAGCCTTACCGAATAATACCCAGGGTCGGCATGCTCATTCGCATGCGAAAACTTGGATGCATAGCCGTTGACAGATTTATCTCCCTCTTTGGCAAAGAGTTTCGCCTCGCCAGCCATCGGCATGAACAAAATATCGCAGTAATCCGGTATGCCCGTGCCCGACAGGTGCGTGTGCGAAAAGCCGTAGATGGTGTCGTCGGAGTAGTGATAGCCGGATGAGCCGTCCCAGTTGTCGGTGCGGGTGTCGGGCGATAGCTGCACCATGCCAAACGGCATCGTCGCTCCCGGAAACGTATGCCCGTGTCCTCCGGTGCCAATAAATGGATAGACCCATTTTGTGTAGTCTATCGTCTGCGCGGTGAGCGGTAAGCAGTAAGCGGTGAGCAGTAAGAATAAACCGCAGAGACGCGAAGATTTTATAGTGATTAACCTCATATTCTGCCCTTTCAAGAGTGTCCCTTGTCCCAAGTGTCCTACGCGTGTCCCAACCTCTTTTGGGACAGTTTAAATGTTGTCACTATTGTAGTTATTCTCATTATTTAGAAGTGTCCCAACTGTCCCATCATTTTTTCAGAACCCTATCCCGCAAAAGTCTATAGATCGGATTTTGAAGCTGCTCCTGCGACTAACGACGCAATATTGTATTATATACGCAACAGAATTTCAAAACATTTCGCCGATCAATGCATGAGGTCGCCGCCGCCGATAACTCGCAAGCCTTGTCCTTTGATGCCCCAGCGGATGCGAAAGATAGGTTCGCCGCCGCGAGAGTTATACCGCAAGCTGATCTTGTGCAGGCCGGCACGGAGCGGGACGACTGCCGCGTTAAACGCACGGTCTTTTGTTCCGGCGGTGTCGATGAGCTTTTCGCCACCTATGAAAATACTCGCGTCCCACGTCGATTCGGTTTGAAATTCATAGATGCCGTCAGCAGGAACATTGATATAGCCGTCAAATGCCACTGTAAACGACTGTCTGAGATCAGTGGTCTTTGCAAATTGCTGAATGCTGAGCGATTTGGTCTCGCCGCTCAATATTGTCGGCTCAGTTGACGCATCCGCCGACGGTATCAAAAATCCAAACGTCGCACCGGGACGTTTGTCGGAAAGCTCGCCGGCTAATAGGTAAGCGCGTCGGAGCAATGTCGCAGAATATACGCTGCTTTTTCTCCCATTTTGTAAGACGACGATGGTCTTCAAATCTTTTCGTTCGCTTGCTTCCAAACTTAAAATGATTGGAGAAGTATAAAGCAATGACTTCTCGGTCGGAATAGAACCATCTAACGTGTAATAGATTTTTGCACCTTCTACTGGTGATTTGAGACTCATCAGTCCCTTTACATCACTCGTCAAAACTCTATTTTCCAATCCTATCGGTTCTGGAATACGATAGTTTACGCGTTGAGCGTCGAGTCTTGCGTATTGCGACGAAAGCCTTTTTGAAAAGTCCGCAAAATCTTTATTCTCAGGCGTTGACCAGACATCTTCGGCCATAGCGAGCATTCGGGGAAAAGCCATGTATTCGACAGATGCAGGCGTCGGTAGATATTCGGTCCAGATATTGCCCTGGCCGCCGAGGATGTATTTTGATTCGTCGACAGAAAGCTCTTTTGGCACAGGGTCAAAGCTGTAAACTTTTTCGAGCGGCAGATAGCCGCCGATATTTAGCGGCTCGGTGGCGGGGTCGCCTTGGCCGTAGTCGAGATAGGCGTAGTCGGTCGGAGTCATTATCACGTCATGATGAGCCTTAGCCGCCTCGATCCCGCCTTTGATTCCTCGCCAAGACATTACTGTCGCATTCGGTGCGAGGCCGCCCTCGAGTATCTCGTCCCAACCGATTATCTTTTTGCCCTTAGAATTGACGAATTTTTCCATCCGGCGGACGAAATAGCTCTGCACCTCGTGCTCATCCTTGAGGTTTTCTTTTTCCATCAGGGCCTTAACTTCGGGTGAATCTTTCCACATATCCTTTAAGACCTCATCGCCGCCGATGTGAACATAAGGCGAATCGGGAAATAGCGCGATCGTCTCGGCTAACACGTTTTCGAGAAACGAGAATGTTTTTTCGGTCGGACAATAGACTTCTTTAAAGATTCCCCAAGTCATCTGGACCTTGTATTTTTGATCTGCTTTGCAGCTAAGTTCGGGATAAGCAGCAAGAGCTGCGCTGGAGTGCCCCGGTAGCTCGATCTCAGGTATCACGGTGATGTATCGTGCCTTGGCATAAGCCACAACATCCTTGATCTGCTCCTGAGTATAAAACCCCTCGACCGGCACGCCGTCGCCTTTAAAATCCGTAGAAAATCTACCGACGAGACTCTCCGGCCGCTTAGACCCGATCTCCGTCAACTTAGGGTATTTCTTGATCTCGATCCGCCAGCCCTGATCGTCCGTCAAATGCCAGTGAAACGTATTAAATTTGTACTGCGACATCAGGTCGATGTATTTCTTAACAAATTCCACCGGAAAGAAATGCCGCGACACGTCGAGATGCATTCCGCGATAACCAAATCGAGCATTATCCTTAATTTCTACTGCCCTAATCTGAGCTTCCTTTGTGAAATTGATGGGGAGTAGCTGCATTAGTGACTGCACGGCATAAAATGCCCCTCGCTCTTCGCCGGAAATCTTAATCGAATTTGGAGATATACTAAGTGAATATCGTTCCTGAACCTCCGTTGTTCCGTCGGAGACAATCACCATATCGAATTGGATGAAGTTCGTCATTTGAGGCTTTTCAGTAGTAGTAAGTTTGAAACCGTAATTCCGCTGCAATAAATCGTTCAGTACGGACGCAACACGTTTTCCTTCAAAATTTGTGGCCACGATCCGAGTATTTTTATTTAAAACAAAAACGCCCGAACCATTGGTAACAGATTGCGGTTTTGGAATAACGTGGATCTCGTCACCCTGAGCGAAAGCAAAAGAAGCAAAAGAAGCAAAAAGAAGACAAAACGCGGCGGCGAAGAGTAGGTGTTTCATTTGTTTATGACCGGAGGCTAAGATTTTTATGTACTTGACCCAATCATAACAAATCGAGGAATTCTTTCAATTGTGTGGCCAGATCCTGAGTAAATTCGAGCCGCTCGCCGGTTTTTGGGTGGGTAATTGAGAGGCGTTCGGCGTGTAGGAAAAATCGGCCAAGCGAGTTGATGGCGTTGCGGACGTTAATATCGGCGACCGTGTTATCGCGGCCCTCGTTGTAGATCTCGTCGCCGACGACCGGGTGATTGATATAGCCGGTGTGGACGCGTATTTGATGCGTGCGGCCGGTTTTTATCTCGATATCGAGCAGGGTAAATTTGCCGTAACGCTGCCGCACTTTCCACAGAGAAACGGCGTTGCGGCCGTAGGTTGCGACCTTCATGCGGAGGCGGTTGTGCTTATTGCGGCCGATCGGTGCATCGATCTTTCCAAATTCACGCTCTGTCACGCCGTGAACGAGAGCGATATAAGATTTATAAACCTTACGCTCGCGAAACTGCTCCGACAGGGCCTCGTGCGTCTCTTCATTCTTGGCGATAACTATAAGTCCGGACGTGTCTTTGTCTAAACGGTGGACGATGCCAACCCTGGAATCAGACGGCTGGCCGCTGACGGCTGATTGGTCGATCTCGAAATGGTATGCGATCGCATTTGCCAGCGTGCCGGACTGAACACCTGCTCCCGGATGGACGACCATTCCGGCAGGCTTGTTGATGACGGCGAGGAATTCGTCTTCGAAAACGATATCGAGCGGAATATTTTCCGGCTCAAATCTTGCGACGGACGCCTCGACGAGATCGACATCGACCACATCGCTGTTGTGAAGTTTATAGGAAGGTTTGACCGGCTTTTCGTTTACAAGGACATCCTCGTTTTCGATCAGCGTTTGCAGACGCGAACGCGACCAGCCGTCGATATTTTCAGACAGATAAGTGTCGAGACGTTTTCCATCATCGAGAGATGAGGTGTGAAATATGAGGGATGAAGTTTCTTCTGACATTAGGAACTCGGAACTTGAGACTGGGGGCTCGCGACTCTTTTGAGACGCATTATCATAAAAATTATCGAGGCGATAGCAACAATCAAACTGACGCCTTGCGAAGTCGAGAGGCCCGTCGCCGAGGTGAATCCAAACAGATCGCCGCGAGGATCGTCGCGAATAAATTCGATCGAAAACCGCACTATCGAATAGATAATGCCGTAAGCGATAAGTATTTGGCCGTCAAATTTTTTCTTGCGGTGCAGGTAAAACAAAAAGCCGAAAACTGCGAGCATTATGAACGATTCGTAAAGCTGCGTCGGGTGCAAAAACAAATCGGCGCCGTCCGGCCCGACGATAGGTACACCCGTATATTCGTGTCCAAGCGGCGTAAAATGGACGCCCCAAGGTAGATCAGTGTGTTTGCCCCAGCAACAGCCCGCCGCAAAACAGCCCTGCCGCCCAAACGCCTGACCCAATGCCACGCCTGGTGCAAAAGCATCAGCGGCTTTCCAAAAAGGCAGTTTATAAAGCGGCACCAAGATAACGACCGCTAAAAATCCGCCTATCAAGCCGCCGTAAAACACACCGCCCGAACGCAGAAAATCCAAAGTGTATATCTGCACGTCAGGTTCGACAAGGATCATTAGTAGTTTTGATCCGACTAAACCGCCAACCAAAACCCACAGGCCGAGATCGTATATGCGTTCCTTCGGTAATCCGTCACGAGCAGCTAATCTAGAGGTCGCAAATAGTGCGCACAGCATCCCCAACGCCAAAAATATGCCGTAGGTCGTGATCGGAAAAGTGCCTATTCGGAAAAGCTCAGGATACATCTGTGGTTACTTGGTCGTTAATCGCGGTTTTGTTTTGATGGCGTTTGCTCAAAAACATATCGAGAATCAAAAGTCCGGTACCTACGCAGATCGCAGCATCGGCGACGTTAAATGTCGGGTAATGCCATGAGCCGAATTGGACATCGACCCAATCGACGACAAACCCGAGCCGCAAGCGATCAGTCACATTCCCGATGATACCCGCAAGCAGCAATGCCAACGCTCCCAAGATGCGGTCGTCTGTTCGAGGCGTCCGCCAAAAGAAATACAGCACCAGCGTCGCCGCGACAAGGGCAACGACCGAAAGTCCCCAACGCCCTGCGGCTCCGTTGTCATCAAGCATCGAAAACGCGACGCCCGGATTCTGTGCGTACGCAAAATTCAAAAAACCAGAGATGATAGATCTTTCGCCGCCCACTCGCAGTGTGCGCGTCGCCCAAGCCTTAGTGGTCTGGTCGATCATAAAAACGCCGCCGGCGATGGCGAGGTAGGCTAGTTTCCA